>DAOWDI010000236.1 GCA_030639105.1 Gammaproteobacteria bacterium
ATCAGCGGCATGCCGATGTCGATACTATTGCGTGAGGCGCGGCCCCCACGACTACCGTTTGGTGTAATGAAACTTGTACTGGCACCGGCGGATCGCGCTTGGCTGCATCAACGGATCGCGCGGCGATTCCGTGCGATGCTTGGTGCCGGCTTTATCAATGAGGTCGGCGCCTTACGCGACCGCGCGGACCTTGGACTCGACAGACCCGCATTGCGGAGCGTAGGTTACCGTGCAATATGGCGCTATCTGGAAGGCGAGTATGGGTTTGAGACGATGGTCGGGCATGGAATTATTGCCACGCGGCAGCTCGCAAAGCGCCAATTCACGTGGTTTCGCGCTGTTGCCGATGCCGAGTGGTTCGATTCCGCTCGGCCCGATGCGGTCGATGCGCTGAGTGTGGCGATAAAAAGACGTATTAAGGTAAAATAAAAGAAGTAGGGAAGACAAAGCCAAGTCGGCCGCGGCCGCGTGTGCTTACTCCCCATGAAGGTACTATGTACATAGAACAACAATAAACAACAAGGAGAAGAACCGATGAGCAAAGGGCAATCTCTGCAAGAACCGTATTTGAATGCGCTCAGGAAGGAGCGGATCCCGGTCTCCATTTACCTCGTCAACGGCATCAAACTTCAGGGGCAGATCGAATCGTTCGATCAGTTCGTGATTCTACTCAAGAACTCCGTCTCGCAGATGGTCTATAAACACGCCATCTCGACAGTCGTGCCGAGCAGAAATGTCAAACTGCCACGTGCTGATGACGAAGACGAAGACGAAAATGATGACGATTCGTCACAAGAGTAGAAATACGGTGACTCATGTTTGAACGCCCGGACGCCGGCGAACGTGCCGTTTTAGTCCACGTCACGTTCAAACACGGGTCCCTCGTCCAGGACCTCGATGAGTTCGCCGAACTCGTCACATCCGCCGGCGCTATACCGGTTGCGACGATAACGACCACCCGCGATCGGCCTCATCCGCGGCTTTTTATCGGGACCGGCAAGGCGGACAGCCTTAAGGCGGCCGTGGCCGATCACGGTGCCGATGTTGTATTGGTCAATCACGAACTGTCACCGGCGCAGGAGCGCAATCTCGAAAAGCACCTCGGCTGTCGGGTAATTGACCGCACACGGTTGATCTTGGACATCTTTGCCCAACGCGCACGTTCGTTCGAAGGCAAGCTGCAGGTTGAACTCGCACAACTCAAACACCTGTCGACGCGGCTGGTGCGCGGATGGACCCATCTCGAACGTCAAAAGGGCGGTATCGGCTTGCGCGGTCCCGGTGAAACGCAACTCGAATCGGATCGGCGAATGATCGGTCAGCGCATCAAACAGATCAATGAACGATTGTCGCGGGTCCGTGGGCAACGCCGCCAGAGTGCCCGTTCGCGCAAACGCGCGTTATTGTCGACCGTCTCGATAGTTGGGTATACAAATGCCGGAAAATCGACTTTATTCAATCAACTTACCGGCAGCGACATCTATACCGCGGATCAGTTGTTCGCGACCTTGGATACCACCTTGCGGCGGATCGAGGTGAGGGCCGAACATCCAGTGCTGTTAAGCGATACCGTCGGATTTATTCGCGATCTGCCGCCGGAACTCATCGCCGCATTTCAGGCAACGCTGGAAGAGACCGCCGATGCCGCGCTGCTGCTGCACGTTGTCGACTGCAGTGCCGAGGAACGCGGCCAACACATCGCACAGGTTCACGATGTCCTCGAGCGTATCGGTGTCGGTACGACGCCGATGATCGAGGTTTTCAACAAGATCGATCTTGTGGACGCGGCTACGCCGCGCATCGAGCGTGGCGAGGACGGTCAGGTACTGCGCGTATGGGTATCCGCGCATAAGCGTGATGGCTTACCTTTGTTGCTCGAATCCATTGCGGAGCGCTTGAACAAAACGAAGGTGCACAAACGCATCGTGTTGCCGCCGCAGGCGGCGCGCCTGCGGGCGAAATTGTACTCGTTTGGCGCGGTGGTCGATGAGACGCCGTTGCAAACAGGCGGGTGGGCGCTCGATATTACCCTGGCGGCCGCGCGCTGGGATACGCTGTTCGATGAGATCGCGCCCGAGTTGCGTGATTTCGACACCTTGGACGGGAACGGCGCGGTGATGGTCGACACGCCGCTGACGGAAAGTGCGATTGTCTAGCCGGGCCCCGGCAGGCATACAGGGTAGTAGCACCCCTCGACATTATTCACCGATGCCCACCGGCAGTAATCTTCACATATTTCAAGGCGTATCGCGTCCGCATTGAACAAGTGGGCAACGACCCGTACAATTACGCCGCTAATTTGATAGTGCAACCAAAAGAGATACATCAATGGCTTGGAATGATCCTGATGGAAATGATCGCGACCCTTGGGGCGGGGGCGGACGCAAAGGTAAGAAAGGTCCGCCCGATCTGGGTGAGGTCTGGCGCAAGATGAAGGAGTCGTTCGGCGGCCTTTTCGGCGGCGGACCTCCGTCCATGCCGGGGTTTGGCGGGCGCGGTTCTTTCTTGTTGTGGGGCACTATCGGCATCGCTCTCGCGCTGCTCCTGTTCTACGCGTCGTTTTACCGTATCGAACCGGCCGAACGCGGCGCCGTAATGCGCTTCGGTAGATATATGGATACCTTGCAACCAGGTCCGAACTTTCAGTTGCCACAGCCGATCGACGAAGTGATCAAGGTCAACGTCGACCAGATCCGGCCGTTTACGGTCAATGCGACGATGCTCACCGGGGACGAGAACATTGTTGATGTAGAGATGGCGGTGCAGTACCGTATCAATGACATCGGGAACTATCTATTCAAGATTGCCGATCCCGATTCCACGGTTCAGCGTGTGACCGAGAGCGCCATCCGTGACATCATCGGACAGAGCACCCTTGATTTCGTGATTACCGAGGGCCGCGCTGAGATCGGCGCGGACGCGACCATGCTCATTCAGCAGATCCTCGACAACTACCAATCCGGCATCGAGGTAACCAGTGTCAATATGCAGCCCGCCAAACCACCGGAAGAGGTGAAGGCTGCCTTCGATGACGCTATCAAGGCGCGCGAGGATGAGCAGCGCCGAATCAACGAAGCCGAGGCCTATCGCAACGAAATTGTCGAACGAGCCCAAGGTGAGGCGGCGCGGATCCTCTTGGAAGCGGAAGCTTACCGCGAGCAGGTCATAGCCGAGGCTTCCGGTGAGGCAAACCGCTTCGAACAATTATTGGTTGAATATGAAAAGGCACCACAGGTCACGCGTCAGCGCCTGTATCTTGATACGATCGAAGAGGTGCTGGCGGGCAACCCGAAGGTCATGCTCGATAACAAAGGCGGGAATAGTCTGATGTACCTGCCGATCGATAAGCTGATAGAACGTTCATCCGATCGGGAGTCGCAATCTGCCACTACCGAACTGCAACTTGATACGCCGCTTGCGGCTCCGGTGACCCCCGAGGGGGCGAGCCGCGATCGAACCGACAGCCGCATGCGCGGGGGGGCACGATAGATGTTATCGCAAAAGATGTTACCGCTGATTATCATTGGTCTGGCGATTACCGTTGGCATCACATCGGTATGTATGTTCCGCGTTTACGAACAGGAGCGTGCCATATTGTTCCAACTCGGCAAGATCAAGCGCTTTGATTACGAGCCGGGCTTGCATTTTAAGATCCCGATCTATCAAAACGTCAAAAAATTCGATATTCGCCTGCAGACGCTCGATGCCGAACCACAACGTTTCCTCACCGGCGAGAAAAAAGATGTCATCGTCGATTCGTTTGTGCGCTATCGTATCAGCGATGTCGTTAAATACTTCATCTCGACCGGCGATGATGCGCGCCGCGCCGGCATCCTTCTATACCAGAAGATCAATGACAGTCTGCGCAGCGAGTTCGGTAAGCGTACGGTAAAGGAAGTCGTATCTGGCGAGCGCGGCGCGATCATGGATATCGTCACCAAGGTCGCGAATGAGCGTGGAGAGGAACTCGGCATGGAAATCATCGATGTGCGGTTGAAGCGTATCGATTTACCCGCCGAGGTCAGTCAGAATGTCTACGAACGTATGCGCTCGGAGCGCGCGCGGGTCGCGCGGGAATTTCGCGCCCGCGGTGAGAAGGAGGCGATCACCATCACGGCGGACGCCGACCGTTCACGTACCGTGGTTGGGGCGAATGCCTATCGCGAAGCCGAGACCATGCGCGGCGAAGGCGATGCGAAGGCTGCCCGAATCTATGCCCAAGCGTATAATCGGAACCCGGAATTCTACGATTTTTATCGTAGCCTGAGTGCGTACAGGGAGAGTTTCGGCAACCAGGGCGATGTTTTTCTACTCGATCCCGATTCTGAATTCTTCAAGTACTTTTCGAATCCGATCAGGCCTTAGAAGGCTGTCCGGGAGTACGGGTCTTGGCTCAGGGAAAGCCGGTTTGCAGCTGATTCTTTCATTGTTTTTAAGGTGACTATTGGATATTTTTAACCAAAAATTTTTCAGCAATGAATTTTTGCACCAGCCCCGAAGGGGTGAAGCGCAGGGATGCGCTAAACAAAAAAATAGAGAAGTTTCGCCACTTCCAGCTTATTCGCAGTCAGCTTTCTATCCTCCGACACCCTCTTAAGATCATCCTGCTATACGGCTCCGCTACAGCTTGGCACCGGGGATAGCTGATGTGGCAGGATATTCTGGTGGGTTTTGCCTTCGTCTTGATCTTCGAAGGGATCCTGCCGTTTTTGAACCCAAACCGGTATCGCCGTACTTTGTTGTTGGCTTCGCAGATGAATGACGAAACGCTGCGCACGATTGGGCTTGTGAGTATGTCGGTGGGTCTCATCGTCTTGTATCTGGTGAGATAGCTTATGAAGCGCGGAGAAAGATGGCTACTGCCAGACGGCGTGGACGAGGTGTTGCCGCCGCATGCCGAGCCGTTGGAGCGGCTCCGGCGAGACATACTCGATCTGTTTGCAAGCTGGGGTTATGAGCTTGTCATACCCCCACTGGTCGAATTCATCGAGTCATTGCAGTTGAGCAACGGTGAAGATGTCGACCTGCAGACGTTCAAGATCACCGACCAGGTTACCGGCCGTCTGATGGGGATCCGTGCTGATATCACCCCTCAGGTGGCGCGCATCGATGCACACCGGCTACCCACGGATGCGCCGCAACGGCTGTGTTATCTCGGTCCGGTATTACACACGAGGCCGGACAAATTTGCCGGTTCGCGCAACCCGCTGCAGGTCGGTGCGGAATTGTACGGGCATGGAGGTGTTGAGAGCGACGCCGAGATTGTGTGCTTGATGGCAGACGTTCTGGAACTCGCCGGAGTCGGCGCGTTGACGATCGAGTTAGGACATATGGGGGTATTCAAGGCACTTTCCAATGCCGCACAACTCGACCACGACGCGGCGGATAAGTTGCTCGATGCGCTGTTGCGTAAGGCCGAAGGCGAAGTCATAGAATGCTTGGATGAAAATGGCGTCGACGCCGGCACGCGGCACCAGATCCTGGGTTTATTGGGGCTTAATGGCGGTATCGAGACGATCGAGGAGGCGAAGCGCATGATGGCGGTTGCGCACCCGACGGTACGCGAGGCCATCGATACGCTCGATGACCTCATCGGTCTGCTGCGCGACCGCATCCCGGCTGTCCATCTGCACGTCGACCTCGCCGAACTGCGGGGATATCGCTATCACACCGGTGTCACGTTTGCCGCCTATGTGCCCGGCGAAGGCCGCGGGATCGCCTGGGGCGGGCGCTACGACAATATCGGCCACCAGTTTGGACGCGAGCGCGCGGCAACGGGTTTCAGTACTGATCTGAAAAACTTGGGCAGTGCACGGCGTCCCCCAACGGTATCGCCGCCACGGGTCTTTGCCCCCGCCGGCAGCGATCCGGCTTTGCTCGAAGCAATCACCGAATTGCGCGGCGCTGGCACAATCGTCATTCAGCAGCTTACGGGCCAGGTTGGCGGTGCGCGTGAGCTCGGCTGCATGCAGACACTCATTTGCGGGGATGCTGGCTGGCGGATTGAAAACTTGGACGACGGAGGGTAGAGGCGTGGGCCGGTCCGTCATCGTTATCGGCACCCAATGGGGTGATGAAGGAAAGGGCAAGGTCGTTGACATGCTTACCGACCGAGTCGATGCCGTGGTTAGGTTTCAGGGCGGGCATAATGCGGGGCACACCGTTGTTATCGAGGGACACAAAACTGTCCTCCATTTGATCCCATCTGGGATCCTGCGCGACAACTTGCGGTGTCTGATCGGAAACGGGGTGGTGGTATCCCCGCAAGCCCTGATCGAAGAGATCGATATGCTCGAAGGCAAAGGTGTACCGGCGCGCAATCGATTGTTGATCAGTGCGGCGTGCCCACTGATCCTACCTTACCATGTCTCCCTCGATCTGGCGCGCGAAAAGGCGCGTGGGGCGAATGCCATCGGCACCACCGGGCGCGGCATCGGACCGGCTTACGAAGACAAAGCCGCGCGGCGTGCGCTCAGGGTCGGCGATCTGCTGCACCGCGAACGCTTTGCCGCGAAGCTCGGGGAGGTGCTCGATTACCACAACTTCGTTCTCGCTAACTACTATCGTGCGGAGCAGGTCGATTTCCAGCGTATCCTCAACGAACAGATGGGATTCGCGGATATCCTGCGGCCATTGGTCGCTGATATCGCCGAAATTCTCTACGGCATGCAAGAAAACGATTCGAACATATTATTCGAAGGTGCTCAGGGTACGCTGCTCGACATCGATCACGGCACCTATCCCTTTGTGACATCGTCGAATACCACCGCCGGTTTCGGGAGCACGGGTACCGGCAGCGGACCGCGTTGGATGGACTATGTGCTCGGGATCACCAAGGCGTATACGACGCGCGTGGGATCCGGCCCGTTCCCGACCGAATTGTTCGACGAGATGGGCGAACATCTTGCGAGTAAGGGGCATGAGTTCGGTGCGACGACGGGGCGCCCACGGCGCTGCGGCTGGTTTGACGCGGTGGCGCTGCGACGCGCGCGCATCGTCAACAGCCTGTCGGGTCTATGCGTGACCAAACTCGACGTCCTCGACGGCCTTGATGAGATCCGGGTCTGTACCGGCTACCGCACGGAGGACGGCGCCATCACGCTGGCGCCGCCGGGCGCCGAGGCATTGGATGAGGTCGAACCAATCTATGAAGAGCTTGCGGGTTGGAGTGAGTCGACGGTTGGTATCCGTGAATACGACGCGTTGCCGGCGAATGCGCGTAAATACCTAGAACGCATCGCCGAGATCGTCGATACGCCCATCGACATGATCTCTACGGGGCCTGACCGTGCCGATACGATCGTCGTGCGCCATCCTTTTGGCGCGTGAGCAATGCCGGGCGTCAAGCCGATGGGTGATGATCCGTTCGAGGAATTCAGGATTTGGTTCGAGCAGGCGAGCGCGAAAGAACCAGCCGATCATGATGCGGTGGCGCTGGCAAGCGCGACGCGCGACGGTCGGCCGTCAATTCGTATGGTACTCATGCGTGGCTACGATGAGCGTGGGTTCGTTTTCTACACCAACCTCGACAGCCGCAAGGGCCGCGAGTTAACGGAGAACCCCCACGGCGCGATGTGCTTTCATTGGAAGTCCACCGCGCATCAGATCCGCATCGACGGCGCGATAGCGCAGGTCGACGATGCCGAGGCCGATGCCTATTTCGAATCGCGTCCGCGTAAGTCGCAGATCGGCGCGTGGGCATCGAAGCAGTCTCAGACCTTAGAAGGGCGGCTGACGTTGGAACGAAGGGTGGCTAAGTATGCTGTGAAGTTCGGGATCAGCAAAGTACCGCGCCCTGAGTTCTGGTCGGGCTATCGTTTGGTGCCCGAAAGTTTCGAGTTCTGGGATAAGCGCCCCTTCCGTTTGCATGAGCGTACACTGTATACCCGCGATGGCGACGGATGGGCGTCGGTGAAACTATACCCCTGAGTGTATTTGTCCGGTGCTCGCC
Organism: Gammaproteobacteria bacterium; assembly: GCA_030639105.1. Taxonomy (GTDB): domain Bacteria; phylum Pseudomonadota; class Gammaproteobacteria; genus UBA11873. Next base: position 7,952 of record DAOWDI010000236.1, read on the forward strand.
CGCTTAGATCGCCGTTGGCATATTTGCCGAAGATGGTTAGCGGGAAGATCCGCCGGGTCGAGTTAAGGGGCAGGGAGTATGGGGACGGCTCCTAGAGCCTGTCTTCGCTACCGGTGTCGTCCAGGGTAATTTGCGGCTAGAATGTACACTTCTTCATGGTGGCGCTGATGCCATGGGCAGACAGATTCAGTTCCGTGAGAAGGAGGGCGTATGTCGAAAATCTATGATCTCAAGATGGATGCCATCACTGGCGAGTCCGTTGAAATTGCGCGCTATCGGGACCAGGCGCTATTGATCGTTAATCTCGCGAGTCAGTGAGGCCTCACATCCCAGTACGCAGGTCTGCGTACGTTACAGGAAGATTATGCCGACAAACCGCTGAGTGTATTGGGCTTCCCCTGCAACCAGTTCGGCGCCCAGGAGCCCGGTACGAACGAAGAGATCCTCGAATTTGCGACATCCACCTACGATATCAATTTTCCGATGTTCGCGAAGATTGAAGTAAATGGCGGCGGCACTTGTGAACTCTACCGGATCCTGAAAGCGGCACAGCCGAACGCCGATGGTAGTGCGGACATTACCTGGAATTTTACCAAGTTCCTGGTGAATGCGAAGGGCGAGGTCGTAAAGCGCTTTGACCCGAAAACGACTCCGGAAGAGATAGCGGCGGAACTCGACGCGCTAGCATAAATTCATGATCGCCGCATCACCGTGAACTATCCCCATTCGCCTCCTCTTTGGTCTTGTGTACTCGAGCGAGTGGGAGTGCAACATACGATTAACAACCGATCTTATTGGGCTGGGAGAGCTGGCTTTGAGCAAAGAGATTAACTGGTATTACTTCCGCAAGGGATGAACCA
>DAOWDI010000001.1 GCA_030639105.1 Gammaproteobacteria bacterium
CGTACGTCCAAGGCTCCAGGTCGATACGACTACAGCGACTCGAGGTACTAAAATGAGTTCGAGGATGCGGCCGCGGACTAGAAGTCTGTCTGACTTAGGGGTGCGTAGCGAGGCGAGTGGGAAATAACGAGGTATTCTGACCATCGCTTGCCTCTTCCGTATGTTGATTTTTCGAAAAATTCGCTAACTTCAACCTTGAGGCCTACATCAGTAGCTGCGCTCATGTCTCTCACCCATTTTTCGTAGATAAAACGAATTTCAGCTCGTAGTATTTAGTTTCGTCACTTAGACTCACGGTTAACGCACATCACTTTCATGCGGTTTTTCCATAAAAAGGTTGACGTGCATCAATGCCCCGCGGACGATGTCCGGTAGACTATGTCTCAAACTAGTTTAAGAGTGAGGGCCGCAAACGGAGGGGGCATAATGATTATATTTGCAAGCACCCCGCGTCTGAAGGCTTGGGCGGCTATCGTCGTAATGGCGGCCACTGGTAGTCTTGGCGGGTGCGGAACCGACCATACGCCGGTCCGGGGCTTCGTGCTACCGCAAGGTGACATCGAACGCGGCCAAGAAGTCTTTGCTACTGCCGGATGTCGCTATTGTCACAGCATTCGAGATGTGGATTTACCTCCTTTCGAAGGCAACGCGGTGTTGGATATAGAACTCGGTGGCAAAGTCTACCGCGTAAAAACCTATGGCGAACTGCTGACTTCTATCGTCAACCCCAACCACGTCGTGTCGGCACAATACCGCGCGATGCTCGACGCCAAAGAGAGAATAAATCCGCAATCACCAATGCCCGTATTCAACGACCTCATCAACGTCACACAGCTTATCGACCTAACCGCTTTTCTACACGCGCGATACGAATTGCTGACGCCGCAATACCGCGGATACTATTACGGGCCATGAATAGAACCGCCACAACCAAGCTCATCAAAACCACTTCCTGTGATAATTGTGAAGGTGTATAACCGCGGGGAGAAATAGCGATGACCACCGATATTTCTAAGATCCTGCTCGCCACCGATGGATCCGATGGTTCAATGCATGCGGCCAGATTCGCTGCCACTATTGCTCGATCGCTTGGTGCAAAGATCACCATACTGACGGTCCATGACGATGACGTATTGGTACTGCATGCGATGGGTCCCGCGGTGTGGCCCGCGGCGGTACCGGATGCATCACTGAACGTCGAGGAGATCAAGACCGTAACGGAAAAGAAGGCCGCCGAGACGACGCTTGCAGATACGAAATCAGCACTCGGAGAACTCACGAATGTCGAGGTCGACCAGGTCTGGGGGCATACCGCCGAGGCGATCTGCGACTACGCGAGTGAACAGGCCTTCGACCTCATTATCATCGGCTCGCGTGGTCGTTCGGCATTTGCCCGCCTGCTGCTGGGCAGCGTCAGCACTCAGGTCGCGCACCACTCACCCTGCCCCGTAACCATCGTACACTGAAAAACCGGCTGCAAGCACTGAGGTAATTTGGCCTTGAACCGACTATCTAAAGTCTTCTTTATCGTGGTTGGCGCAGCGGCGCTCTCCAGCCTGCCACTCACGGCAATGGCGGAAAGAAGCACCGCCTCGATAATGCACAATGTGTATGACGCGATCGCCTATCTCCTGCCACTGAGCTTGCGCGATCCGGGCGAAAGCACAATATGGGATCGCAGCCTGATTGACGACAAGTTGCGGACGCTCGATACCGCAGCCGACGCACTGAAGCATCATGGCGGTGAAGAGGAGCAGGAGTTCCAATACCTCGCCCGGTCATTCGACGAACTAACCACGGATGTACACAAGGCTTTTTCCAACGAATGGCCGGAATTTGCATATTTCTCAATGATGGATCTGGTGCAGCATTGCGTAGCTTGCCATTCGCGCCTGGCCGCGCCGTCACAATCCTTATTCGGCCAGCGTCTCAATGCGCGGAAGCATACGCGCGAACTACCGCCACGAGACATCGTAAAACACTACATTGCCGTACGCCAGTTCGATGCCGCATTGCGATCTATCGAGAAGATCCTGATGGACCCAGGTTTGCATCCAATTGAGGCCGACTACAACAGCTTGATGATCGATTACCTAAACGTTGCCGTCGCCGCAAAGCGATCGCCCGAGACAGCCAGGAATTTCTTGCGCCGGTATCTCGCCCGGCCCGATCTGCCTTTCTACCTCAGCCGTCGAATCGAATTCTGGATTGCCTCGTTGATAGATTTTTCTGATGAGCTTGCAGCCAAGCCCAGTCTAGAAACAGCAAAGGCCATCTTTTACGCCGCTGACGACTTGAGCCGCGGCCCAGGTAATCGGGTGCGTGCGGTACATGACATTACAGCAGCAAGCATCGTGCGCAGCTATCTGTCCGGATCATCGAAGCGCAAAGCTAGAGCCTTAGGCGAGGCCTACTACATCCTCGGTGTCATCGCATTACGTACCTTAGAGCCGAAATCCGCGGTGCCCGAAATGGAATTGCTGTTGGCGGCCTCAATCAAAGCGGATCCGAAGGGTACGCATGCAGTGGAATCGTATGCACTGCTCGAAGAGTACGGTTACGTTCACGAAGATCGCCTTGCCGCTGTGAGTACATCACAAACACTCATCGACATGAATGCACTGCGCACCATGATCGAGCAAGAGTAACGGCAAAAAATGCCCTCGTCGACTGACTAAACTGGATTCCGGCAAACACCCACCCCGGCCGGTAGTCGACCATCAGTTGGTGGTACCGCCGAGTTACTCGAGAAGTGTCCTGGCTTCTTCCTTGCTCGATAATTCCCGTTGGCTCGCAAATGCCTTCGTGTTAGGTATAGCTACCGATACAGCGGCGAGGCCGCGATCCGCTTGTCAATGTCACGCACGACACGTTTGTAGCTGGTACCGCCAATCCCGCCATAACGCCTCTCAAACTCGGCATCATTCATATTTTCTTCCAAGCCGCTGACATCCGGAATCAACGCCGCGTCATCGATTCCCTCCCCGATCAAGCGCTGGATACGGCTCGCGGACGTGGCCGATGCGGTCGCGGCCTGGCCGAATCGCGTGCCGGACTTGTCGGCCGCCAGATCCTTGAAGCTAAACCCACTACCCCCATCGGCATCGTCGATTTCCTTGAATAAACCGATGGCGTCGGACACTGCGCCACCACCGGTAACGGCCAGCGCCGCGGAAGTCATAAAATGTTGGACAAAATCATGGCGGCCATGGATCCGCAGCGTCACACGCTTCGGCTTTACCCAATCAACTGCCTCGGGAGCGAGTGCACTCAGGTTGCGACCGTCGACGTATGTTGCAATTACTATGATAGCCGCACGATTTTCCGCCACCGGATCGCCATTGGCCGAGCGCTCACGCGCGTGGCGAAATGCTGCCTCGATCAGGCTCACGAACGAGAGGCCGGCACCTTGGCGACCCACCTCGGCGGTGAGGAACTCATTGTAGGCAGCCAACTTCTGTCGATCCTCGCGGGAGACAATCCTATCCCTCACGGCATCCGCGATCCCCGCCTTCCAGCGATAGGTGATGTCGAGGCGCTTTGGCCGGATCTCGACGGCCCGAAATGCCTCCTCGGCATCGCGCACACCCGAAGCACGATAGAGATATTCCACGCCGAATGCCGTCAATACCTCGACCAAAGCGGGAGGGAAATATACCCGGCCGATCCTCAGCTGCCGCAGTCGCAGTCTACCCTTCTCGGTAGTGAGGACGGTTTCGATGTTGAGATATCGTCCCGATGCGGCCTTCGAAACATCCAGAGTGGCGGCGAAAGCCAACCATGCGTCCTTCATTTCGAGCTCGGCGGCGCCCACTGCAAATCTGTTAACGAGATGATTGGCGACGAGATTCAGTTCTTCCTCGTTCATGCTGATAGTTTTCACTTCGTCGACTCGCAGTTTTCGCGGATCATGTTCGTGCAAAAGGTGCTTTGCACGGTCGACATTGGCGGCGCTAAGGCGCGCCTCACGCTCGACCAGCGGCGACGTCTCGAAACACATCACGACTACTACAATCAATCCGACCGGAAGCAGGATCAACAAAAAGACGAACAGGCGGAAGAACCAACGCATCAAAGGTCAACCAACGGGCAAGCTCACGCGAGCTAATCATGAACCGTGCCGGGATGCGAGTCCACGGCGGATGGCTTGGCGAATGTTATCGAGTTTTCCAGACAGATTTACCCGTCTACCCACCCTTGGACAAAAAGATCCACTGTTTGAGCATCGCGAACAACTGGATGCCCTCGTGGAGAAGTTGCTAAACTTACGCGCCAGCGCCAAATTCCCGTGGCCGATCCCTGAGATCCGCGAACGGGCAAGCGCATGCCACCGTAGCCGATGATCGCGCGATCGCCGAGAAAAGCAAGCAATGGTGGTGCCCTGAAAAATCAAAAGCGGACTGTATGCACCGTAGTATGTTAAAATAAATTTTCGGTGACAGCCCGACAGGGTGCCAAGAGGGTCATCTTTAGTTGTTAGTTCGTCTTATCGGTGTTGTTATCGTTAATGGCGATGCCGACCCCGAGACAAGCTATCCCTCCTTATAGTATAGAGAGCCAATTACTGCATGGCGCATGTGCCGGCACACCTACTGGCAAGGCTGTTTTCACGCCCCGGGCTGAATTCGCGACAATACTCGTGCAGCCGCCAGGGATCGATTTCACTTAGCCAAGAATTCAAGCCGCCAATACTCGTCTCCCGCTCGAAACAGCGGCCGGCGCTGGAGGCATAACGATGATTTTCAGGAATACAGAATGACCTTTGACACGCTCGGCCTGGCCGAGGAACTACTGCGCGCCGTTCGCAATAACGGCTACACGATCCCCACGCCAATCCAGGTCCAATCCATCCCGGCCATATTAGACGGCTTCGACATCATGGCCGCGGCACAAACAGGCACAGGGAAAACTGCCGGATTTACGCTGCCCATACTACAGGGACTCACCCACAAACCGCCGGTAAGCGGCAAACGAGCCCGTGCGCTCGTTCTCACACCCACGCGGGAACTCGCGGCGCAGGTGCAAAACAGCGTCGTGACCTATGGGAAATACACTAATTTGCGGTCCGCCGTTGTCTTCGGCGGCGTCCCGGCCAACCCGCAGATA
>DAOWDI010000162.1 GCA_030639105.1 Gammaproteobacteria bacterium
CGCCCTGTTGATGGGTGCCGGGTTTTCCCGAGTAGCGTATTTCTTTGCGCGTTTGCCTACATCAAAGGGCAATCTGCCGCATCCGCGGGGATGTCATTTCGATCTGTCATGAAAGCAAATCGACGCTCATGCGCGTTAGAGACTCTTAGACAGAACGACCGAATTGCGTTGGTAGTTATATAGGGTCTGCCGTTCGTTCGGTAGCGCCGAGATTTCGGTCCGGGCATAACCGTTTTCCTGAAACCAATGGGTTGCCTGCGTCGTCAACACGAAGACACGGCGCAGGCCTGCTTCCTGGGCCCGCCGTTCCAACGCACCTAAAACGACATTGCCAAAGCCGTCGCGGCGATAATCCGGATGCACGGCGATACATGCAATTTCCCCCATATCACTTGCGCAGGGATATAGCGCACCGCAGGCAACGACCACCGATTCTCGAACGATGATAGAAAAGTGATCGATTTCCATTTCCAGTTTCTCGCGCGAGCGTTTGACCAGGAAACCGTCCTGCTCCAGCGGTTCAATCAGCGCGAGGATCCCCCCGACATCCTCGATCGTCGCCGATCGTAATTGGTCGAACGGTGCGTTGCTGACGAGGGTTCCAACTCCATCGCGCGTAAACAATTCCTCAATCAGCACGCCGTTTGTGCTGCGATCGACGATATGGACGCGCCCGACTCCGAATTGGCACGCGCGGATGGCACATTCCATGAATCGATCGGTGGCTGGACCGAATGAGAGGAAGTCACGAGCATCACGCACCGTCAACTGCCGTGCAACGACACCTTGGCGATCGACGAGCCCTGGCGGGTCCATCATCAAAATCAACTTCGATGCCCTCACCTCGCAAGCCACCGCGGTAGCCAGATCCAAGGAATTGAGATTAAACACCTCCCCAGTAGGCGAGTATCCCAGCGGCGAAACCAAAACTAATTCGCCGTCATCGAGACGTCGTTCTATGGCTTTGCGATCAATCCGCCGCACATCGCCGGTGAAGCGTAGATCGACCCCGTCCACGATCCCTGAGGGCCGCGCGATGACGAAGTTGCCGCCGGAGACGGTTAATGCCGATCCGCGGTTGGGAATATCAAGCGCGGCCTGCGACAAATGCGCCTCGAGTTCTATGCGCACCGCGGAGACGGCGTCTTTCACACACGCTAATGTATCGATGTCGGTAACGCGCAAATTGCCGACGAACGCCTGATCAATACCCATCTCTTCGACTTTCGCGTCGATCTGCGGCCGCGAACCGTGCACCACGATCAGCTTGACGCCGAGACCGCGAAGTAAGATGAGATCCTGTACGAGGCCGTCGAGCCCATGCTCATCTAAGACTTCACCGCCGAAATAGACCACGAATGTCTGGCCACGGTGGGCGCGTATATACGGCGATGCCTCACGCATCCAGGCGACGGCGTCGAGGCGATGATGGGTAGGTGATTGATCAGTCATGGCAGCAGAAGTTGCGGATGAATGCCTCAACGATATCGACCATTTTCAGGATCCCGGCGATCTCGACATACTCGTCGGGTTGGTGTGCCTGGGCCACATGGCCCGGACCCAATATAACGGTTTCGATGCCCATTTGATTAAGGAATGGCGCTTCTGTAGCAAATGCTGTGGTGCCCGCGCCAACGCCCGTTAGCGATTCCGCGAGTGCCACGGCCGGCCCTGCCCGCGGTGCTTCGAAGGCCTCCACGCCCTGCATCAACTCACGCACCTCGACCATTAGACCGCTACTCGCAACGGCATCCTCGACGACCTCGGTGAGGTCAGCATAGGTCATCGCGATATCCATACCAGGCAGCACGCGTAAATCGATATGCAGCTCGCACGACCCGCAAATTCTGTTTGGATTGTCCCCGCCATGGATATACCCAAAATTCAATGTCGGAACCGCCACCTTGAATGCCGGATCACAGTGTTTATGCGCCAGCATCTCGCGCCATTCACTCAGCGCTTGGACAATGCACATCATCCCATCGAGCGCATTGTTACCCAGGCTGGGATCGCTCGAATGACCCGAGTCCCCGGTCACCTCAATGCCGATCATCGCTATGCCTTTATGTTTGTATACCGGTATGAGGCTGGTCGGTTCGCCGATCAGGCCGCGGGCGCCGCGATGTCTTCCCGTTGCCGATAATCGCCGGGCGCCGGACATAGAACTCTCCTCATCAGCGGTCGCATACACGGTCAATGGCAAACGCAGCGATCGTCGTTCTATCCGCCCGAGTGCAGCTAAAACAATGGGGAAAAAGCATTTCATGTCGGCCGTACCGAGGCCATAGAATCGGCCGTTACGCTCGGTCATCTCGAACGGGTCGTTCGTCCACAATTCGCCGTTGTACGGTACCGTGTCGGTATGACCTGAAAGGACCAACCCGCCCGGCCCATCACCCAGCGTGGCGATTAGATTCAACTTTCCGTCCGCCTCGCCGACGTTCTGCATCTCGGTCGCGAACCCGGCGTCACCAAGCCAGGCTGCCAGCTCATGGATAACCGGGCGGTTGTCCATATCGATTGCCGGGTTGACACTGCTCACCGACGGTATGGCGACCAAGGTCGACAGTTGCTGTTTGATCGTGTGGAGCACTGTGTCCATCGATGATGACTTAAAATCAAGAGTGGTGCCGCATTCTACACGTTGGATGCGAAGCTCAACACGTTTTCACCGAGCCAGATCCTGGTTTCGACGGTTTGCTCTTCCGGCGTTATGATCGGACATCGGTTTGATTGACCGGTCCGCCATAGTGGCCGGGAAAATTATGGAGATCCTAATGGCGAAAAAGATCAATATTGTCAGCGAACGCGTCACGCAACCGCGCTCCCAGGGCGCATCCCAGGCGATGCTTTATGGGACGGGCTTGACCCCCGAGGATTTAAACAAGGCCGAGGTTGGCATTGCCAGCGTCTGGTATGAAGGCAACCCCTGCAACATGCACTTACTGGACCTGGCGAAACACGTTAAGGCGGGGGTAGAAGACGCCGGTATGGTGGGCATGCGCTTCAATACGGTGGGCGTAAGCGACGGGATCTCCATGGGCACGGAGGGCATGAGCTTTTCACTGCAGTCTCGTGACCTCATCGCCGACTCGATTGAGACGGTCATGAGCGGCCAATGGTATGACGCTAATATTTCGCTCCCCGGATGCGACAAGAATATGCCGGGCTGCCTGATCGCTATGGGGCGCCTGAACCGGCCTGCCCTGATGGTCTACGGCGGAACCATTAGACCCGGGCACTCACGCGGTGAGACGCTGGATATCATTTCCGCCTTCCAAAGCTACGGACAATATCTCTGTGGCAAGATCGACGACCGGCGACGCCGTGAAATCGTCCAGCACGCGTGTCCCGGCGCGGGCGCCTGTGGGGGTATGTATACGGCGAATACCATGGCCTCGGCGATCGAGGCGATGGGCATGACGCTGCCGTACAGTTCATCGATTCCGGCCGAGGACCCTGCCAAGATCGAGGAGTGCCGGCGGGCGGGGCTCGCCATCCGCCATCTGTTGGAAACGGACTTGCGGCCACGGGATATCATGACGCGCACCGCGTTCGAAAATGCGATGGTCGTCATCACTGTGCTGGGTGGTTCGACGAATGCCGTTCTACACCTGATCGCAATGGCCCGCGCCGTCGACGTAGACCTGATCATCGATGATTTCCAGAAGGTCAGTGACAGGACGCCGCTCCTGGCGGATTTGAAGCCGAGCGGACGCTACGTCATGGAAGATCTGCACAACGTCGGCGGCACGCCGGCAGTTTTGAAATTCCTGCTCGACAACAAAATGATAGCAGGGGACTGTATCACCGTAACCGGCAAGACGATGGCTGAGAATCTTGCCGAATTGCCTGGTCTACGGGAAGGACAGGATGTCATACGCCCGCTGAACGATCCGATACTCGCCAACGGCCACATCCAGATCCTCAAGGGTAATCTCGCGCCGGACGGCGCAGTCGCCAAGATCACGGGGAAAGAAGGCCTCGCATTCACCGGCCCGGCAAACGTCTTCGACAGCGAGGAACGCATGCTGGCAGCGTTGGAACAGCAACAGATCAAGAAAGGCGATGTCGTTATCATCCGCTACGAGGGTCCTCGGGGAGGCCCGGGAATGCCGGAGATGCTGACCCCGACCTCGGCGATTATGGGTGCGGGACTGGGTAGTGACGTTGCGTTGATCACCGACGGCAGGTTCTCCGGTGGCTCCCACGGTTTCATTGTCGGGCACGTTGTTCCGGAAGCCCAGGAAGGCGGCCCAATCGCACTCATTCGCAACGGCGACATCGTCTCGATCGATGCAGCCGCCAACGCGCTGAACGTCGATGTGCCGGTTGACGAACTGGCCAGGCGGCACAAGGAATGGCGCCCGCCCGCTTACAAGGCGACCCGGGGCACTCTGTTCAAATATATCAAGAACGTCAAATCAGCTTCCGAGGGCTGCGTTACGGACGAATAGGCTCCCACCCACCTATCGCTACATCATCTTTTTGTAATCGTTATAGTATTTCAAGACTCGGCGAACGTAGGTTTGGGTTTCCTGATAGGGAGGGATCTTGTGTCCGTGATCGATAACGGCATTCTCACCAGCATTGTAGGCAGCCAACGCCAAGACTAGATTATTATTGAACATCGTCAGTAGATCTTTCAGATACCGCGTACCGCCCAGCACGTTGGCGCGTGGATCGTGCCGGTTGTTGACGCCGTAGCGCTTCGCGGTACCGGGCATCAGTTGCATTAAGCCAACCGCGCCCGCGCGCGAAACGGCGTTCGAATCATAGGCGGATTCGGCGGTGATCACC
>DAOWDI010000017.1 GCA_030639105.1 Gammaproteobacteria bacterium
TAGCCAAACGCTTACCCGCTGACAGCAAGGCGGCCAGGCGCGCGCTGGATAATCCCGGGCGCAAACGCCATACGGTGCGGGCGGTATCCAATTGCCTCGTGCTGCGCTTTCCTCGCGGTGATTTTGACGCTCAATTGGAACTCGGCAACGTGCTGTCCGGGCCGCGCGAGATGGAAGTGAGCGAGATCGCCGCGGAGAAATCATCCAACTGGATGATCAAGATGCTCCAGTCGGGATTGTTTGAGCGGCTGCCGGCGACCAATATCCAGAAAATCTTCGGTCGTATGGAACGGGTAACGGTGAGGGCGGATGAAGTCATCGTCAGGCAGGGTGGGCCGGGCGACTACTATTTCGTCATCGAACGCGGCTACTGCGAAGTGAGCCGGGAGATCCACGACCACAAGGAGATCCACCTGGCAGATCTGAGTGCCGGTGATGCCTTTGGCGAGACCGCGATCATTGCCGGCGATAGGCGCAACGCTTCGGTAACGATGTTATCCGACGGGACATTGATGCGCTTGTCGTGCGAAGATTTCGATGAACTTATCCGCAACCCCTTGCTCCACGCCGTCAGCCCGCGGACCGCGATCGCACAGGTAGACGGCGGTGTCGAGTGGCTGGACATCCGCTATCCCGAAGAATATGCAAAGGATCTGCTGCGCCGAGCCCGGAATATGCCTTTCAATGTGCTGCGGCTGCAGGCGAACCGCCTCGATAAAGCGAAAAAATATATCGTTTGCTGCGAGGATCCGACGCAAAGCGCCGTTGGCGCTTTTCTACTCATCGAGCGCGGTCTTAACGTCGATTATCTGGATGAGCCAATATCTAAGATGGTTGCCGAACATCCGAGCACGCTTGCATCCCCTATTACCCACCCCCCTCATATCGATAAAGTTGTCGCGCTCCCTCGTGTTGCACATGGGTCTGAGGCGCGAACTTCACTACCCCAAAGCGAGGATCCCAACATGGACGACCAGCAACCTGACGGCGATAAACTGGAAAATACCATTGATAAAATCGATCGATTGTATTCGCAAAAAGAATGGGATGAGGAAAAGGCGGGTCGAGTTCCTAGCGAAAACTACGCCCATACCGTTACGGGTCAGCGGCTGGCGGATCTGATCGATGAAATGGATGAGAATAGCGAGCGTCTGCCGTTGGCGGATGCGGCGCCAAGCAGGCCTTGGCAAGACCCATCCGAACTTAGTATCGGCGAAGTGATCGATATCGCGCCCGACATCGGTTTGCTGTCGAAAACCCAGGAGCCAAACCTCTTATTGGTCGATACCCATGCGCCGATGCCGGTGTCATCGGACGAAACCTTGCAGGATGATTTATTTGACGACGATGACGACGGCATCGTGCAGATAGTGCGAGACTTCGAGTATCGGATCCGCGTCTATGTCGAGACGGCGGCGACAAAGCGTACCTCCAAATTGGAATTCAAGTACCGGGACAAGATCAAACGCCTACGCAAGGCAGCGGCAATCGAAGTGCGTAAACGCCAGGAGCAGTCGCGCAAGCGCTACGAGCAGCAGTATACGAAGAAGGAACTGAAACTTCGCGCGCATTACCAGAAGCTGATGGCGTTGGCTAACAAGATAAGCCTGCAAAAGGCGCAGCTGCAGCAGGCCAAAAAGCAATTCGAAGACAAGCTGTCCGCGGCGAACGCCGTATACAAGCAGGTCGAAGACATGCGTAAGACCTTGCGCCAGCACATCGGCGATATGCCCCCAGGGCCGGATCAGGGCGAGCGGCAATCCGCCTAGCCGCCTATCGGGGTTGGGCCGGTAATGGCTCCTAATTATGACCAGTACTTCCGCCATGGGTGCGTTGCAATTGCTGCGGTGCAAAGTACAATCGCGCGCTTCAATTCCATCTGAGCCACAGGGATCCCATGTCGCGCGAGATGCAGAAACCCGACGTCCGACCCCAACAGGCGAGCTTCTCGTCAGGCCCCTGTCCGAAGCGGCCCAGATGGTCGGCCGACGCGCTGAGTCACGCGCTCGTCGGCCGTTCGCATCGCTCCAAGCCCGGTAAGGCCAAGCTCAGGGCCGCTATCGAACAGACTCGCGAGATCCTTGGCGTGCCGCATGACTACCATATCGGTATCGTCGCCGGTTCCGACACCGGGGCGGTTGAAATGGCAATGTGGAATCTGCTTGGCCCCCGCGGCGTTGACGTCCTCGCCTGGGAGAACTTCGGACGCGAGTGGATGGTCGACATCATCGATGAGCTGCATATCGAAAATGCGCGCGCGCTGCTCGCGGACTACGGTGAGTTACCCGATCTAAGTGCGACGGATTTCGACCGGGACGTGGTATTCGTGTGGAATGGCACGACCTCCGGGGTGAAGGTGCCGGACGGCGATTGGATCCCGTCGGTGCGCGCGGGGCTGACGATTTGTGATGCGACCTCCGCGGTGTTCGCCATGGACCTGCCCTGGAACAAGCTCGATGTGGTGACCTTTTCCTGGCAAAAAGCATTGGGGGGCGAAGCCGGCCACGGGATGTTGATCTTGAGTCCACGCGCGGTCGAAAGGTTGGAGTCGTACGTTCCGCCACGACCGCTGCCGAAGCTGTTCCGGCTGGTCAAGGCCGGTAAATTGAACAGTGCGGTCTTCGCCGGGGCAACGATCAATACGCCTTCGATGTTGTGCGTCGAAGATTACCTCGATGCATTGACCTGGGCCCGTGAGATAGGGGGGCTCCACGCATTGTTGGCGCGTTCCGCCGGCAACCTGAGGGCTATTGCATCCTGGGTGGCCCGCACCCCCTGGATCGAATTTCTCGCGCGCCGCGCACAGACCCGTTCCAACACGTCGATCTGTTTGAGATTCAGCGCACCGGCGGTCACCGCACTCGATCTCGAAGGGCAGGCGGCATTTGCCAAACGCATCTCGACGCTGCTCGAAGGAGAACGGGTTGCCTATGATGTGAGCGCCTATCGCAGCGCGCCGCCCGGGTTACGCATCTGGGGCGGGGCAACGGTTGAAACCGGAGATATCGAAGCGCTGTTGCCTTGGGTAGAGTGGGCTCATGTCTTGGCGATTGCCGAGATTGGGTCCTGGGAGCCGGTCGGAGAATAGGTGCCGTGGCGACGGAAAGCTGCTCAAATCTGGCTTTTGGGCAAGTAAGCTTTAGCTATATCTCGGACAGTCTCCCAGCGGAATTTGAAGCAAAGGCGAGAATTGGATAGATGTATAAGGTATTTGTCGCCGACAAACTGGCACCGGTAGGCATTGAGGCACTCGAAGGATACGACCAGCTCAGCATCGATTTTGCGCCCGGTCTCAGTGTTGAAGAAGCCATCGGCCACGCGCGCGACGCCGATGCGATCATCGTTCGCGGCGCGACGAAGATCCGTGGCGAATTGCTTGAGGCGTGCGAAAAACTCCGGGTCATTGGCCGCGCCGGCATAGGGGTCGATAACATCGATGTAGTAGGCGCGACACAACGCGGGATCCTGGTGCTAAATACGCCTGATGCAAACGCCACGACGACCGCGGAACTCGCGATCGCTCACATGTTTTCACTGAGTCGGCATCTCCCTGAGGCCGATCGATCGGTTCGCGCCGCCGCATGGACCCCGGCGAAATTCCTCGGCGCGGAGCTGACCGGTAAGACGGTCGGGGTCGTGGGATTCGGTACGATCGGACGGCTAGTGGCGGAGCGGTGCCGCGGATTGAAGATGAAAGTCATCGGCCACGATCCGTTCGTGACGGAAGGCACCTTCGAAGAGCATGGTGTTGACGTATGTGAGCTGGACGTGCTCCTTGGCGAAGCCGATTACATTACCCTGCATTGCCCCGTAACGGAGGATACCCGTGGCCTGCTTGGCGCCGAGCGGCTCGCGCTGATGAAGCCGGGTGCGCGTCTGATCAATTGCGCCCGCGGCGGCCTGATCGATGAGGCAGCGCTCGCCGAGGCGCTTGGTGCCGGGCGCATCGGCGGCGCCGCACTGGACGTATTCGAGAAAGAACCGCCCGGTGACTCGCCGTTGTTTGACCAGCCGAATATATTTTTCACCCCGCATCTAGGTGCATCTACTCACGAGGCGCAGACGGCCGTTGGCGTGCAGATTGCACATCAAATTGCCGCCTACCTGATCCGTGGAGAGGTGATCAACGCAATTAATCTGCCGAGTATCGCGCCAGAGAAATTGAAGCGCCTGGGGCCGTACCTACAGCTCGCACGCAAGCTCGGGAAGCTCCTATGCCTGATGTGTGACGGTCCGTTGAGTGACTTCTCGGTCGGGTTATACGGGCGGGCCGCCGAACTCGATCCCCATCCGATAGCGAATGAGGCGCTGATCGGGTTGCTCCAGGATCATTTATCGATTCCCATAAACCAGGTCAATGCCGGACACATTGCGCGGCGCCAGGGGATCAACGTTACCGAACTCAGCTCCGCCGACTCGCGTGATTATCTGACGGTAGTGCGGATCTCGGGAACGATGGCATCCGGCGTCTTATGCCTTGAAGGTGCGTTGTTCGATGAGCTGCATCCACGATTGGTCCGCGTGAACGATTTCATCGTGGAGTTCGAACTCGAGGGTCAA
>DAOWDI010000019.1 GCA_030639105.1 Gammaproteobacteria bacterium
CCGTACCATTTATAGAAATGCCTTTATGATTAATGAGTTAACGAAAATACTGAACCTGCGAGTATGACGAACTGTAAAATTCCTTGACATGCGCTGTTGGACTACCATCAGGACAATCACCGCTAAAACATAGAGTAATCAATTCGTTCGCGATAACTTATAATGTGGTTTAGCGGTATAGTAACTCTTTGACACCCTGAACTGAGATACCCTTGGATAAAACCGCCTACTGTGATAAATAACGTTTTAAATCAATTGCTTGATAAGCAAATCCAGCTGACTGTGAGGATGTAAACAATCTTGACACAAAGTGAAATTTCTTCAAATGGTGTGCTGGGAGACCCCACATGGAGAAATGTCTCCGCGGCAAGCTTCCTCCCACGGTGGGCGAGACCCACTTTGGGCCGATCCTGCGTTTGTTTGTCTTGATACACTAGGCGCCAGACGACTTGTTTAATTTGCCGATGATCCCAGGTCCATCATGCCCGACACCGCAACATTATCCACCGCCCCCCAGGATTTGGTGGACTATCTGGTCCAACACGGTCTGTTGACTCAAGCGCAGCTCGAACGTCTCCAGACCCTGCGCACCGAAGCGGGACTGACAGGCGCCGGCGCCGTTCGCCGTCTTGGCATCCTCGGCGATACCGAACTCGCGGCGGCCCTGTCCGCCTTTAGCGCAACCCCGCTCGCCGACGATGCCGACTTCGAATTTGTCGACCTCGACAGTCGCGGCGTCTCACTCAAGTTCCTCAAGACCGCCATCGTTTGCCCGATTGCCGAAAGCGGATCAGAAATTCGGATCGCCATCGCGGATCCAACCGACGACTTTACCCCCCAGGCGCTTGCTGTTGCCTTTGACAAACCGGTCACCGTGCACGTTGGCACGCCCTCGCAGATAGAAAAGATGCTGGAACGCTATTATGAGAGTTCATCGAGCGCGATGTCGGATATCGTCGAAGCGATCGACGAAGGAAGCGACCTCGATGACAACGTCGAGCGCCTGATCGACCTCGCCAGCGAAACACCCGTGGTGCGCCTGGTCAATGCGATCATCAGCCGCGCCGTCGACCTGCGCGCATCCGACATCCACATCGAGCCGTTCGAGCGCAAACTCCATGTCCGTTACCGTATCGATGGCGTACTCAAGGACGTTGACGCCCCCCCGGCCCGTTCGACCGCCGCCGTCATCTCCCGCTTGAAGATCATGGCCCGCCTCGATATTGCGGAGCGCCGCCTGCCGCAGGATGGACGGATCCGGATCCGCGCCCAGGGCAAGCCCATCGATTTGCGGATCTCGACGGTGCCGACGATGCACGGCGAAAGCGTTGTCTTGCGGATCCTCGATAAAGAAGCATTGCCGCTCGATTTTGAACAGATCGGATTCAGTGGGATGGCGGCCCAGCAGTTCATCGACGCCCTCGACCAACCGCACGGCATCCTGCTGGTGACCGGCCCTACCGGCAGCGGTAAGACCACGACATTATATGCGGCGCTCAACCGGCTGAACCAGCCGGAAAGAAAGATATTGACGGTCGAAGACCCGGTTGAATACCAACTCGAGGGGATCAACCAGATCCAGGTAAAACCGCAGATCGACCTGACTTTCGCGACGGCACTACGCTCGATCGTTCGCCAGGATCCCGATGTCATCATGATCGGGGAGATGCGCGATCTGGAAACCGCTTCGATTGCGGTGCAATCGGCGCTCACGGGGCATCTCGTACTCTCGACCTTGCACACCAACGATGCCGGCAGCAGCGTAACGCGCCTGCTCGATATGGGGGTCGAGGAATACCTGCTCACCTCCACCGTTAACGGGATCTTAGCGCAGCGCCTGGTCCGCACATTATGCGCCGCATGCAAGGAGCCGCACCCGGCAAGCAAGACCATCATCGCCGAATCGAAGTCACCGGTCCTCCAACAGGACCCCGCCCTAACCCTGCTCCGGCCCGTCGGGTGTGAGCGTTGCGCAACAACGGGATACAAAGGCCGGACGGTGATCTATGAATATCTTCCGATCGACGATCTGGTGCGTGCCCTGGTGCTCGAACACGCCGATAGTGCCACGCTGCAGGCGGCCGCCGTTGACGCCGGCATGGTAACGATGCGCGAAGACGGCTTTGCGAAGGCGGCCCGCGGGATCACCGCACTCGAGGAAGTCCTACGCGTGACCCAATTGAGTTGATCTCAGCATTAGAGCGGTGAAACGTTTTTCCTATAAAGCCGTTGGGACCGACGGTCAGCCGATCGAAGGCGAAATGGATGCCCCGGATGAGTCCGTCGTGATCGACAATCTGCAGACATCCGGCTATTTACCGGTGTCGACTACCGAGATGCCCGCCGCCCGGGGGCTGGCCGGGGGGTTGTCGTTCTTCTCCCGTGGACGGGTATCGGGCAGCGATATTCACAATTTTACCCGTGAACTCGCGACGATGCTCAACGCCGGCCTGCCATTGGCCCATGCACTAGCAACCTTGGCTTCGCTGAACAATAAACCCGCGCTGCGCGACCTGCTCGAGCGTATCCGGGCGAATGTTGAAGGCGGGGCGCCGCTCTCAGATGCGCTCGAACAGACCAACGGCCCGTTTTCGAACTTCTATACCAGTCTCATCCGCGCCGGCGAGGCGACCGGCGCGTTGGAACTCGTCCTGCAGCGCCTTGCCGATTATCAACAGCGCGCCAAACAGCTTCACGATGCTATTTTGTCGGCGCTCCTATATCCGGCAATCTTGTTGCTGGTCGCGGGGAGTTCACTGGTCGTATTGCTCATCTACGTCGTTCCGCAATTTCAACCGCTGTTCGAAGACCTCGGCCAATCGCTACCCTTGTCAACACAGATCGTGGTGGCCATGGCAAGTATCCTGCGCGATCTTTGGTGGACATTTCCACTGCTAATCGCTGCC
>DAOWDI010000241.1 GCA_030639105.1 Gammaproteobacteria bacterium
ATAGTCTCCAGGCGACTTTGATATCCAAAGCCATGAGAACTTTCCATTTAATTCTCGCTCTGGTGAGCATTCTGATCGCCGGGACGAACGCAATAGCCGAAGATCCCATACCGGTGAGCGTTGTGAGAACCGTGCGTGCCACAATCGCCGAAGAAATTGTCTTGACCGGGAACCTGCAGGCCCGCCGCATCTCGCGACTATCGGCGGAAGTCGAAGGCGTTATTGAGCACCTGGCGGTCGACGACGGCGACCATATCACGGCCGGTGAAGTCGTCTTGACGTTAAACAGCGAACTGGCATTGATCGCGAAATCACAGGCCGCTGCCGAGATAGACGAGGCCCGGGCCCGGCTCGCGGATGCGCGACGCCGATATGCGGAGCTGACCGGGCTTGCACAGCAACAGCACGTACCAAAGACCAATGTAGAATCCGCACGCGCCGAAATCGACATCGGCCGGGCAAGGTTGGCGCAAGCACGCGCCAAAGACCGCCGGGCACAGGCGCTGCTCGACAGGCACACTGTTCACGCGCCGTTTGACGGGCTGGTCAGTAAAAAGCTGGTCGAAGTAGGGCAATGGGTCCAAACAAGTACCGCGCTCATCGACCTCGTCGAGATCGGCTTCCTGCGGCTCGAAGCGCCCGTCCCCCAGTTTTACTTCGGTCGCGTGAAGCCCGGCGCGCGGGTCGCAATCCGGTTCGACTCGCTGCCGGACCAGGTATTCGAGGCCACCGTAAACGTAATGATTCCAGTGAGCGACAGCGCTGCGCGAACATTTCCCATACGCATCGATCTCACCAACGATCAAGGGCTGCTGGCGCCGGGGATGTCGGCACGCATCGTTGTACAAATCGAGGACAATGGCGGCAATATGTCGCTCCTCGTACCCACCGATGCAATAGTCCGGCGCCCGGACGGGACAGAGACGGTATGGACGATCGCAGTCGAAGACGGCATCACGAAGGCCGAGCCTCGCGAGATCAAGACGGGCCGCGTTTATCACAACAACGTCGAGATCCTCAGCGGCGATCTCGAGCCGGGAGCCAGAGTTGTCGTGCGCGGAAATGAGATCCTCCGCCCTGGTCAGACAGTGCGTGTGGCGGAAGATACGCCAATGGATATTTGACCAAACATGTTCGAATTCGCGGTCAACAAGCCCATCATCCTTGCCGTCGCCATCCTCATCGTCTGCGTATTCGGCATCAACGCCGTTTACCGCATTCCCAAACAGATGATCCCGGATCTCGATGCGAGAGTCGTCTCCGTGCGGACCTCATGGCCCGGGGCGACGCCTCAGGATATCGAGAAAGAGATCATCATCGAACAGGAAGACTATCTGCGAAATATTCCAAGCCTCGAGAGGATGGTGTCACAGGCCAGTACCGGCTCGGGCCACATCGAACTCGAATTTCCGCATGGCATCGACCTAAACGATGTCTTGATCCGGGTTAACAATGCCCTCGCGCAGGTTCCAGAATATCCGGAAAATGTCGATGAGCCGCGGATCGTTACAACATCGACGTCGAACAATCCCTTCATGTTCTTCCGCGTGATGCCGCTTCCCGGCAATCCGAAGAATGTTGACGTAAGGGCCATGCGTGATTTCATTCAAGACTATGTTGCCACCTCGATCGAACGCGTCCAGGGGGTCTCGGAGGTCGTGGTCTGGGGAGGCACCGAGCGTCAAATTCGAATCTACGTGGACCCCGCGCGTCTTGCCGATCGCCAGATCACGCTATTGCAATTGCGCAATGCAATCCGCGGCCGTAATCGGGATATCTCAGGCGGCGACCTCGATTCGGGTAAGCGGCGGTATATCGTCCGCACGCTGGGCCGCTTCGATTCCGTCGAGGAGATCGAAGACCTCATCATTGCCCGGCGTAACGGCATTCCGATCCGGCTTCGAGACGTTGGCTACACAACGCTCGACAGCTTCGAACTCAGGACTTTCTCATATGCCAATGGGCGTCCCAATATAACGCTTGGCGTGCGCCGCATGATCGGAGCGAACGTCGTCACCGTGATGGATGAGGTCATGGCCACGGTCGCCGAAATCAATACCGGACCATTGGCGGCGCGCGGTCTCCAGGTAGAACTCACAAGCGAAGACGTCCAATATGTAAAGGACGCCATGGTCGTGGTTGCCAGAAATCTTCTCATCGGCGCCGTGCTGGCCGTCATTGTGCTGTACCTGTTTCTGTCCTCCAAATGGGCTACGCTTATCGGCGCGATTGGGATCCCCATATGCACGATCACTGCCTTTTTCGGCTTGATGGTCGCCGGCCGGACCATCAATGTCATATCACTGGCCGGTGTTGCATTTGCTATTGGGATGACGCTCGACAATAGCATCGTCGTACTGGAAAACATCTACCGGCACATCGCGCAAGGTCAGGACCGTCTAGATGCCGCGGTGTCGGGAGTCAAAGAGGTGTGGCCAGCGGTCCTCGCATCAACGATGACCACCGTATTTGTCTTCCTGCCGATAGCATTTGTCGACGAGGAAGCCGGTCAGTTGTATTCGGATATCGCGATCGCAATCGCAGCCTCGATATTGATGTCGATGATCGTCGCTATTACACTCGTGCCTGCCGCCGCCGGCCGCTATCTTCGCGACCTCAACAACGGTGGTCCGCGGCGGGGCATCCAAGCCATGGGTGCGTATCTTGGCGGGTTGATCATCCGCGGCATCGAATGGATTATGGAAGGTACGCTGCGGCGCCTCGTGCTTATCGGTATCGTTTTGGGCATGTCGGTATCAATCATCATCTATCTAACGCCGAAAGCGGAGTATCTGCCGGAGGGTGAAGAGCAGAAAATATTTGCCTTCATGTTTTCCCCACCCGGTTACAACGTTCAGAGCATGGATGCGATCATTCAGCAATTGAACCGTGATCTCGTGCCCTATGTGGGCGATGATCCTAGGGATTTCGACCGCGGCGACGCAGAAGTACCGGCCCTAAAATTCGTCATCGGCTATGCACGGGCAGGCAGCATCCTGCTGATACTCGAGGCAAGCGCCCGCCACCAGGTTGACGACCTCGCGAAGACGGTTGCGCGGCGCTTCAAGCAGGTTCCGGGCATTATCTCATTCACATCGCGCGGATCGATCTTTGCAAGCAACACCGGGGGAAGCCGCAGCATCAACCTGGATATATCGGGACCCGAACTCATACCATTGTTTGAAACCGGGTTTCGCGCATTCATCAAGGCACGGGAAATCTTCAAAAACCCGCAGGTGCGGCCGCAACCATCCAGCCTTACCATGGGCCAACCATTACTTGAAATACGCCCGGATTGGGAGCGAGCGAGCGAACTGGGTCTGGAGACATCAGAATTGGGCTACGCCATCTGGGCTTTTACCGACGGCGCCTTCGTCGACGAGTTCTTTCTCGGAGACGATAAGATAGATATGTTCCTCTATTCAACACACGGGGTCGTCGAGCATCCCGGCGATGTCGAGAAGGTTCTTCTGTATTCCCCAAACGGCGGCGTCATACCACTCGAAGCGATCGCCAGCGTAAGGGAAACTGTCAACACCGAGACCATACGCCGCGTCGACGGTCGACGCACGATCACGCTGTCGATCATCCCTCCGCGCGAGGTACCACTCGAGGTTGGCGTAGAACGGGTGCGTGAGAAGATCATCAATAACCTATCCGATCCCGCGGGCACCGGCACAGGGATCACCATGCGGATCAGTGGCGCCAGCGACCGCCTTGCCGCTACGCGAATTGCGCTCAGCGACAATTTCGTGATTGCGATTGTTGTGTCATATCTGTTGTTGGTGGCGATTTTCTCACATTGGGGCTATCCACTGTTCATCATGCTGACGGTCCCGATTGGGATCAGCGGAGGAATTATCGGACTGTGGTTGATGAATTTTGTCGGCGCACGCCTCGACCATATTGGATTGCCCAATGTTCAACAACCGCTTGACGTCATCACGATGCTGGGGTTCCTGGTACTGATCGGAACGGTGGTGAACAACCCGATCCTCATTGTCGAGAAATCTCTGACCAATATGCGGCGTGGCCTGGCGCCGAAGATTGCCGTGATCGAAAGTACGCGCGCACGCCTGAGACCCATCATCATGTCGACGATCACGACGGTATTCGGGTTGTCACCGCTGGTATTCAACCCGGGCCCCGGCACCGAACTTTATCGGGGGCTCGGTGCGATCGTTCTATTTGGGCTGTTGTTTTCGTCTATCGTCACAATTACGTTCATGCCAGCCTTACTATCGCTCGTTATGGAAACGAATGCCCGCCTATTTGGTTCGAACCCTTCGGTTGGTCGAACGGGAGATATTGATGTCACTTCCGAACA
>DAOWDI010000079.1 GCA_030639105.1 Gammaproteobacteria bacterium
ATCCAGCCAGGTGATCATGTCGTCCCCGGATAGACATTCCCCGGTTTCCTCAAATCGTTGCCATCGTAGGAGATCATCGGCCTTTTCTCGCTCGTAACGTTCTTCCCGTTCCAAATACTCAGCAACAGCCCGTTTCATGAGCCAGTGAGCCGAGCGGTCCTTGAGTTCGCTCAGTCTGTTTAAGCGCGCTCTGGTCTCGTCGTCGAGCTTCATTCCAACAGTGGTAGTCATGGCGATCGATAAATAGGGTTGCAATAGTTGCAACTATAGGCATTATATTGAAGGAATCAAGTCTAGCCCGTATTTCTCATCAGCCAGGGCCGTGAGCCCGAAGTACGCTGTAGCTACGAAAATCATTAGGGTGTAACGCTCATACTGAGCGGATTATGCTGAGCGACCCGCGCTGGATCGACGTGCGTGACGATCTGGCCTGTGGGCGTAATGTCGAGATCGATATCAACGCACTCTTCATCGGGCGGGTCAGCCTCGGCGCGAATTGGCGAGGGTGCACGGATAGGTCCATTCGCGCGAGTGCGGCCTGGGACAGTGCTGGACAAGGGTGTGCGTCTCGGTAATTTTGTCGAGATCAGAAAGTCCCGGATCGGTGATGGCAGCAAGGTTCCGCCCCTGAGCTATATTGGCAACAGCGAGATTGACGGCAACGTGAATGTGGGTACGGGTACGATCACCTGCAACTACGAATAACGGTTGGGCCGGGATCGTAGTTCTCTGGGCGCATCCGGGATGGCGAGTCGATCAGCCAGATCGAGATCTGGCATCAAAGCAATAGACCTGGCTAAGAGCATTAAAAAGGGCGCGGGTGATTGCGATATCGTGGTTCAATTTGGTGAAGTGACAATTCCGATCGGGTGATCATGGTCCCCGGGATCCTGAACAAACGGGGCCTGCGCCAGCGGCGCCTTAGATTCCATCCCCTTGGCGCTCACCGGAAAATCGGAGCAGCAGATCGATGTAGGGGTCATGATGCAGGGAACGGGCGCGGCGCAATGAGTGGACGGCGGTAATCGTATCCCCCGCGCCCAAGTGTATCAGGGCATGGCGGATCAGTGTATCGGCTGCGGCTTCGGCGGCCAATAGCAGTGTAAAGTCCATGGTGCAGCGGCGGCACTGCTCGCCTTTATCATTGACGGCATGGCAGTTGGGGCAGCGCTCCATCAGGAATCGAGGTAGAAGATCAGGTCGGAGAGTTTGCCGCTGGCGTGTTGCTGGGCATTGATATCGCCAGCCGACAGGGCATCCCGCAGTTGCTCGGTGAGATCGACGAGGTCTTCCTTATCCTCGGCGGGGGCGGTATCCAGCAGCCGCTCAGCTTTCTCGATCAAGGCCAAGTTCTGCACATTCTTGCGTTGCATATCCGAGTCTGCATCTTCCTCATCCGATGGCAGCAACGCCCCGATGCGTTCGCGTGCAGCAGCCATCTCTTCCTGTTCAAAACGCGTGGTGGCGTTCTCGATACGGATATGCTTCTCCAGACCGGTGCGCTTCTCACGCGAGTTCACCTGGAGGATCCCGTTGAGATCCAGAGCAAAGGTGGTGACGATGACATTGCCGGCCGGGACCTCGCTCAGTCCTTCGATACGGAAAGAGCCGATCTCGGTATTGTTGAGGGCATCGGGGTCTTCGCCCTGATAGACTTGGACCTCAATTGTCTCCTGGTCATCATAAACGGTAGTAAAGGCTTCGCTCTTGGTAACGGGAATTGCCGTATTCTTACGGATCAGCGGCACGAAGGTATAAGGGTAGGTTTCGCCATTGAGATCGCTAATCGCGCTGGTGCCGAACGTGTAAGGCGTAACGTCCACCAGTACGCTGGCGACCTGCTGGCCGGCGATGACCGACGCCTGAATTGCCGATCCCGCGACGACGCAGAGATCCGGGTCCACTTCGGTGCGAGGCTGCATACCCAGGTCCGCCTCCAGGCGGTGCTGAATGAGGGGTGTACGGGTGGCGCCGCCGACGAGCAGGATCTCGTCTAAGTCGCTAACCGTAAGGCCGGCGCCCCGCAGGGCGGTGTGCACGGCTTCCAGTGTTTCGTCGACAAAGGGATCGATCATGGCCTCATATTCCTGACGATCCAGCTCCAGGCTCAGATGTGCCGGCTTGCCGTCACGCTCTAAGAGGTATTCCTCCTCAATCCGCGCATAAGGCGCATCGCTCAAGGCGATCTTGGATGCCTCCGCGGCGCGTTCGAGACGGGCCATGGCGGCGGGTACTGACGACGGATCCAAGCCATGCACGTCTTGCAGGTGATTGATCAGGTGTTCGACGATCCGGGCATCGAAATCATCGCCGCCCAGATGATTGTTGCCGTGGCTGCTCAGGACCTCGGTGACATCGTGCTCCATGCGCACCACCGAAACATCGAATGTGCCGCCGCCGAGATCGTATACCAAAATGTTGCGCTGGCCGGTGTGGTCCGCCTCATAGGCAAGTGCCGCCGCTGTAGGTTCGTTGATGATACGGACCACCTCCAGATCCGCCAGCTTACCGGCATCCCGCGTGGCCTGGCGCTGGGCATCCGAAAAATAGGCGGGCACCGTTATCACCGCTTTGGCTATCTCCTCATTGAGTTCGCGTTGTGCCGCCGTCTTCAAATGCCGCAGGATAATTGCTGAAATCTCCTGCGGCGTATAGTCTTGCTCGCCCATCTTCACCTTCACATCCTCGCCCATGCGGCGCTTGATGGAACGTATGGTGCGCTCGGGATGCAGTACATACTGGTTGCGGGCGGATTGTCCCACCAGCAGGGCGCCATCGTTGGCCAGACCCACCATCGAAGGTAGCAGCTGGGAGCCGTCCACCTCGATGATGCAGGGCCGCCCGTCACGGATATACGCCACTTCGGAATTGGTTGTGCCCAGATCGATGCCGATAATAATGTCGCTCACGGGTTGTCATCCCTTTTGTTGACGATAACTTCGGCCGGACGGAGTAGCTGCTCGTGCCGCACGAAGCCGGTCCTGATTTCGCCGACGACCCATCCATCCTCATGTTCGGGTTGATGGGCCGTTTGGGCCGCGTGCATGGTATGCGGGTCGAAGCGGCGATCTACGGCTGCGAGCGGAAGGACGCCACGGCGCGCCAGCATCTCGTCGAGCCGGCGCAGGTTCATGGCCTGGCCCTCGTTGACGCTATCGAGAAATTCCGTGACATTCCCCCTGCGCGCCAGCCAACCGGGGCGGTAACGGCGCATCGCGATCCGGCCGGCCTCGATACGGTCGCGCAGGTCCAGTAGTTCCATGAGCAGATCCCGCTCAGCTTCCTGCCGTACTTGCGTCTCCTGCTCTCTTTGGTGTGTGAGTTCGCCGTCAAGACGGGTATTGGACTGCTGCAGCGTATCGAACACGCCGCGGAACTCGTCTAAGACCGACTTGACTTGACGCGATTCGATTTTTGCCTCGTTCTTAAGGGCGGCCAGCTCCGCCAGCAGACTGAAGAGGTCGGGTGTCGTGGCCTGTTGGGGTGGCAATGCCGGGTCGGCCCTATCCAGATAATCGCGGAAACGATCAAGCAATTGTTCTTTGATCGCGGAGTCCATTTCAGGATTCACCCCGCAATAGTGCGGCAAAAAGCATCTGCCCGGGGCGATCGGCAGGTTGTTGCAAGGGCGCTGCCCGTTCCAGCAGTTCACCAACCGTAGGCGCGCTGGTGTCGAAAAGATCAAACCTAAGCCGGTCCTTGCGGGTACGGATGAGTTCGTAGGCTGCGCGTATTGTCTGGAACCGCCGCAGATCCCGTTCCGGTGGGCAGGCCTTGATGGCCGCGAGATAAGCAGCACGGATGGCATCATCGTCGGCCTCACGGGTGATCCCCAGCGCCAGGTAGGGGTCACTCATTCAAACAACCCCAATTGCTTATCCTGGTTTGATTCATGGTGCTTCTTGCGACGCGGTTTCCTGGTCTTGTCCGCCCGGCGCGGAGACACATCGAGGTCGTCATCGTTCAGGATTTCTTCCGGCACGCCGCCGCCGATGATGGCCTCAAAGGCTTCCATGATACCCTCAATACCGACCTCGTCGATCAGCTCGCGCAGTTCCTCTGGCGGTTCCTCCAGCAAGTGCCGGGGGGGTGGGGAAATCGTAAAATCTTGCAACAGTTCGCTGATGCGGTGGGCGGTGCGCGTATCGCCTTCCTCACGCGCGCGTTCCCAGGCAATTTCTAGACGCTTAAGCTCGGCCTCGGTGACAGGCTGATGTGTATTCAACCTTGCCTCAATAGCATGCAACTCGAAGATTGGCTGGCTAGGCCAACGCTTCAATGCGATGCGAGCATGGGCTAGGCGTGCTTTTTCCAGACCACATCGCTGCAGTGTCTCGCAGGCCATTTCGCTTTCCTTCAGCGTCAGCTCTAGTCCCGCGGCGCGTTGCAGAGCGGGTAGGAAATAAGCCACGACCTCCCGCGGGAGGCTAGCATGGGTGTCCATGGCTTCTCGCAGCGCACGCAGAAAACAAAGGAGATCCGCTTTGTCTGGCTGGGCTATCTTCGTGATCCCCAGCTTTTTCATCAACTTGCCCACCGGCCGGTCTAGACGTGCGAGTTCTAACGCCAGCACCAGCTGTCCGTTCAGGCCGCCACCCAGTTGTTGCACCACGCCGTGCAAGGTGGCCGTGCCGGCCATGGCGTCGTTGTCGAAAAGCAGGATCCCGTGCAGGCATTCGAGCTTTGCCGTGGCCTTCTCTCCACGGGCCCATTGGGCGGCGGCTTCAAGCTCGCGTTCCACCAGATCGGGGCGCGCCTTGCGCAGCTGTTTGCGCGCATGGGACAGGTGGGCCTCCAGCAGGCTGCCGATGGCTTGTTTGTTGATCGGATCCAGCGCCAGGATGCGGTGGGCATAACTGGCTGCCTTCTTGTAGGCGCCGCCGGCCACGGCCGTTGCCAACGCCTCGCCGAGCACGTTCACGTCATCCGGCCAGCGTGTCAACGCCTGCTCCAGCACGCGGCGGGCCTGTTTTAGATCCGACTTGGTACGATAATGGGCGATCAGATGTATGTTTGCGGACGTATCGTCCGGATCGAAGTGCAGGCTCTCTTCGAACTGGTCTAAAACCCGTTGAGACAGCGACTCGTCATCCCACGGGTCGTCTGGATAATTCAGCAGATGCCATTTGGTTTCCAGGCGGCGCTGTATCAAGGCGATGCGCAGGGCATCATCGCTACCGGGAGAGGGGTCGTGCGGGTGGCGCAGATGCTGGATAACACCCTCCCAAGCACTGACTATTGCCCACGGATCGTTCGTATCTTCTTCATGCCACGCACCGATAAGATCCTGATGAAAAGGGGTAAACCCTGTGTTGGTCGCTATGGGCGAACGACTGAGGCTCTCGGGATAACGATCGAGGAGCAGGCGTATGCCGTGGTGTTGCACCCATTCCTCGCCCAGGCTATTGCGGTGGCGGTGCATGGTCTTCGCCAGGCCGTTCGCCGCGGGATGCTCACCCAGGCGTTTCAACTCCGAATACAGCGCTAGCCTGGTCTCGGTCCAGCCGCGCAAGGTGGCGGCAAAACGATAAGTCGCCTCACCGGCGTGGGCCAGGGCATCGGTGAATTCCGCATCCGGTAGTAGCGCCAGCCCGGCCGCTCTCGCCAGGGGCGAGAAGGCCGACCCGGCGGGAACACGTTGTAGCAACGCACCGGCGCCAGCCGTATCGGCCGGCCATTTCATCAAAGCCTTCAGCACCAGCACCCAGTCCCGGTAGGGGGAACGAAACGGAATTTTCGCCAAGGCGCCGCCGGCCGCCAGGTCATCGCCGTCGCACCAGAAACTCAATGCACCGCGTGCGTGAACACCATGAACGATGATGGGATCATCGTCCGGCAGTTCTTCTTCAATGCTGGATCCCCCGGCGATATATAGCGCGGCGAGCATGCAGCGCAACTCGGATAAGACCTCATTATCCGCCGTCTTTTCCACCCGGCGGTAGCCACGGATTGCTTCACCGGGACGCCCGGTCTGTACCAGAACCCGGAAATGTTCCGGATCCGGCATTGCGCAGGGGCAAAAACGCGAACGGTTGTCCCAGATGGCCAGCGCTTCTTTAAGCATGCCCTTGGCGGCGAGTTCTCGCGCCCGTCCCCGGTAAGCCGCCGCCAATCCCGCTCTCGGTTCATCAGCGTCTTCGACCTTCAACAGCGCCTTGAAGTGGATCACGGCGTCGCGGTAGTTTCCGGCCTCAAGCGCCTGGTGCGCAAGGGCGGCGCATGCTACGGGAGAAGAGGGGTCTTCAGGCTTCTTACGCTGGCGGCGTCTCTTTCTCTTTGACGTCATGGTTATTCATTACATCAGGCTGCAAACCAGCGGCTCTATACTAACAACAAACGCTGTCCAGGAGAAAAGCTGGATTTCCCATTGATGCTGGCGTTTGTGCTCGGGAGCGTCTTGTCCGGCGGACCTAAGGTTATCTTGACGTTCGATATCGGCGCAATTGCTTGGGTACTTCGAATCTACTTTCGCAGATTATATAATATACATTATAAAGATTATTTAACTATATGATATTTATATTATTATTATTGATATATAATTCTTTACATGAACCCCATTCAAATACCGCGGACCGCCCGTGCATTATGATGTACACCCGCGGTTGACCCCTCGCGGAAGGCACCCAAGATCCGGTTCGAAATCGAAGTTCATCCATGGGCACATCGCAACGGCAACGGCATTGAAGCCGTATAATACGGCGTGCTGTTAATCGACAACAAACCGATATGACAAAGGGTGACCTATAATTCCTTCATAATCATGGAACTCAAAGGCCTCGTGCCACTCGGCACCACAAATGAGCAGATGATTGAAGTTACCGACGGACTCTCTGCCCTATGAGTACACAAAGCGAAATCAATAAGGTAAGTACGCTGGGCCTGAAACGGCTCAAGGAATCGGGCGAGAAGATCGCAGCGCTCACGGCTTACGATGCCGCCTTCGCAACCGTGCTCGATGAGGCCGGCATAGATCTTATTCTCGTCGGTGATTCTCTCGGTATGGTTGTCCAAGGTTGCGCTACGACGATCCCCGTTACCGTCGAAGAAATGATCTACCACACCCAACTGGTCGTGCGTGGCGCGAAACGCGCGATGGTGATGGCCGATATGCCTTTCATGAGCTATTCCTCAGCGCACGATTGTCTCCACAACGCAGCGCGCCTGATGAAAGAGGGCGGGGCCGAAATCGTGAAGCTCGAATGGGGTGCACTCGAGATCCCGATGGTGTCGCGCCTGACCGATTGCGGGATCCCGGTCTGTGCGCATCTCGGGCTGACACCCCAGGCCATCCACAAATTCGGCGCTTACCGCGTGCAGGGCCGCGAGCACGATACCGCTAAAAGGATGATTGACGATGCGTTCGTGCTGGAAGAGGCGGGTGCGGATGTATTACTGCTGGAGTGCGTGCCGACGCAATTGGCCGCACAAATCAGGCGTAATGCGACCGTGCCGGTCATCGGCATCGGCGCCGGCCCTGAAGTTGACGGGCAGATCCTGGTGCTCTACGACATCCTCGACATCTGGCCCGGGAAGCGCACGCGTTTTTCCAAGAACTACATGGCCCAGGCGAGGTCGATTCAGGGAGCGATAGAAGCCTACGTCAAGGAGGTCAAAGCGGTGAGCTTTCCGAGCGCGGAATTTTCGTTTGAATGAGCCACGGCCAAAAAGATGACGGCAGAATTTCCAATTGCCACCTTTGGTATGAGCTGGATGGGCGCGGAATTTCGGGTGCTTGGCGTGAACGGCTGCCGGCGCCATGGGGATCGATCATCCCGGATGCCACATGAGCGTTGACGAATCTTCCTGCACCAGCGTTTGAACAATCTCGCGTAGAGACTTTGTACAGGGAATTTTAAGCCGCAAGGCACAACAACGGGGACCCTTCATGATCAGACCTGAATACCTGCAGTCACATGCCCTCTTTGGTGGGGTTGCGAGCGAGGACCTGGCGGCGATCATCCCGCTTTTGAAAGAAGAAAAATTTGCCTCCGGCGCGGATGTCATCCATGAGGGTGAAGAGGGTGACCGCATGTACTTCATTCGTCAGGGTTCCGTCGAAGTGGTGAAAAGTATCGACGGCACGCTGGGCGAATGCCGGCTCGCGGTCTTGAACGAGGGTGACTCTTTCGGCGAGATGGAGTTGATCGATATACAGAACCGCTCGGCATCGGTCCGGGCACTGGAACAGCTGACGGTTCTGACCTTGGGTAACGAGGACATATACGAGATATTCGAGCACAACCACGAGGCCTTCATCATCATCCTGATGAATATCGCACGCGAGATCAGCCGCCGGCTGCGCAAGATGGACGCACTGGTGGCAAGCAGCGTATTCATTGGTCAGGGAAACATCATCGGTTGAGCCATCCGCTAATTGAAAATTTCCACAACTTATCTGCGCGCCGAACTAATGATTCGAACGTGATCTGAGATTGCAACTTTCTGTTAATTCAGTAAAAAATTACATAGTAGTGACCGCCATCCTGCATCCAAATCACACAATGTGCGATTTTTTTTCGAAACTGATTACCGAGGTTGCGCCAGGTGGGTCAATCAACGATCCGACCGCCGAGCCGCGGCCATGAGAGTGAGGCACAAACCCTTGAAGAACAAACGGGAAAAAGTCTATTTTCTGATGATGGTAATACTCGCCACTGGACTTCTCGCGAGTGCGACGACGTCCGCGGCGAGTAAAGACGATTTCTTTCAGGACGCATTGATCCGGATCAGCGATGGCGATATGGAAGGCGCCATCCTCCAACTCAAGAATGTCGTGCAGGCCGATCCGCGTTTTCTGCCCGGTTGGATCAGATTAAGTGAGACCTACCTCATGGTTGCGCATGGACCAGCGGCGGAGAAGGCGATAAAAAAGGCACAAGTCCTTGGCGCCGATCCGGAATTTACGATATTGCCCCTCGCCAGGTCTTATCTGCTGCAAGGCAAGGTCGAAGACTTGATCGCGCTCGAGCCGCCGCCGCGCCTCGCACCTGCCAGCCACGCCGAATTATTCACGGTGCAAGCAAATGCACTGCTGGAATCACACCGGTTAGACGAAGCGCGAGTTCTGTATGAGCAGGCAGCCGTACTTTCTCCAAATGCGATCGACAATCTGTTGGGACGGGCGATGGTCGAGATCCGTGCGGGACGGCCGGAACTGGCAGGATCGCTCCTCGAGACCGCGCTTCAACGCGCACCCGAGAGTGCGGAAGTCTGGTATATCAATGCGGAACTGCGGCGCAACCAGGGCAACCTCGGCGATGCGCTACTGCATTTCGACGAGGCGATCGAACGTAGGCCAGAGCACGTGCCGGCGCGTCTCGGCCGCGCCGCGGTCCTCATGGACCTTGGGCGCGACGCCGAGGCCTCAGCAGATCTCGCCCAAGCGCTGGCAGCCGATCCGGAGAATCTGCAGGCGCTGTATCTCGAGGCCAAGCTGCAGCTGCGCGGCGGCAACGAAGCGGCCGCAAACGAGACCCTGGCGGCAGCGACAGCGATCATGAATTCACTGCCCCCCGATATTCTCGCGAATCACCTCCCCTCGTTGATGGTAACCGCGGTACTTGCCATGCGTAGCGAAAACTTCGAGCGTGCCAAAATCTACCTTGAGCGTTACCTCGGCCGTTTCCCCGGGCATTGGGGTGCACGCAAAATGCTGGTCGCTGTTTACCTGAAACTCGGCGCCGCGGCGAGCGCCCGCCCGATCTTGATGAAGATGATGGAGGAAACGCCGGAAGATCCGCAATTACAATGGCTGACCGGCACCGTGTACGCCGATATGGGCTGGCACGGCAAGGCGATAAAGGCGTTTAAGCAGGCCCAAGCGCTCGGTTTCACCTCAAGCGACCTGCATATGCAACTCGGTACCTCCTTACTCGCAAAAGGGGACCAGCAGGGGGCGCTGAAAGCTTTCGAGCAGGCCGCCGGGGCAGGCAGCGATGTACTTCAGGCGAAACTGATGTCGTATTACCTGCACTTGAACCAGAACGACCCGGTCAAGGCGCTGGCCGTCGCCGAAGACCTGCTGGCGGCGGAGCCTAAGAATGCGGCCTACCACAATCTGGCCGCGGCCTTGAAACTCGTGCTGGGTCGGCGAAAGGCCGCGCGCGAGCAATTCAACCAGGCGATCATCCTCAACCCCGACTTTCTGCCGCCCAGACTGAACCTGGCGGAAATGTCGAGACAGACGGGTGATTTGGATGACGCGATGGAACAGTACACCGCGATCCTCGAGAGTGATACGCAAGCGGTCGGCGCGATGCGCGGATTGGCGGAGATCGCGGTACAACAGGAAAAGAGTGAGGTCGCGATAAGGTGGCTCGAACGCCTCACTGAGATCGACAAAAAGGCGGTTGGCGATCGGGTATCGCTGGTAAAGTTGTACCTGGTGCGCAACGATGTCGTCGCGGCCAAGCAGGAATTGCGTAAATTACGCCAGAACCACCCATTTCGGCTTGACGTCCTGGTGCTGCTGGCCCAGGTAGAATACGCGTCCAGTAACACTGCCGCGGCCCGAGATGCATTTGCCGATGCGAGTCGTCTGTCGCAGGGTTCGGCTTCGCGCCTGCGCCAAGTCGCGAAGAGCCAGGCAGCGCTCGGTTTCGACAAAGACGCTATCCGAAATCTGAACCGGGCACGCGTTCTGGCGCCCGAAAACCCACGGGTGCTCGCCGAGATCGCGCGGCTCAAAGTCCGCACGGGCAGGCTGGATGAAGCAGAAGTCCATGCCGAGGACCTCATCGGCGATTATCCGGAAAAGATCGAGGGCTACCAGATCCGCGGCGAAGTGTACGCGCGTGGTGGTCGTCACGACGCGGCGATCGCCGAGTTCAAACGTATTCTGGCAATGAACGGCACGACGTCGAATGTCATCCGTCTGGCAAACGCCTACACGGCAGCGGGTAAGATCGCCGATGGCATCGATACCGTACGAGGATGGTTGGAACGGCACCCGGACGACATCAAGGCCGACGCAGTATTAGGCCTGCTCCTCATGCAGGATGAACAGTTAGCAGAATCGATCCGGGTATACGAAACGGTGCGCGATGCAGATCCACGGAACGTTGCGGCGAATAACAACCTTGCCGTGCTATACGATCGGACGGGCGACGCGCGCGCGGTGCTTCAGGCGCGACGGACCCTGTCGTTACATCCAAGTTCGGCAGCCATATTGGATACCGTCGGCTGGATCCTGAGTAAAAACGGCTATGTGAATGAGGGCCTCTCTTATCTGCGCGAAGCCTACTTGCGGGATGCCTCCGAACCCATAATCAAATTTCATCTGGCTCAGGTCCTCGCCGGCCAGGGCAAGATCGGGGAGGCACGCGAGCTGCTGACCGATGCCCTGGACAACCCGGAGTTCGAATTTCGGGTAAATGCGGAAAAACTCTTAAATGAATTGACGGACAGCTAGCGCACTGTCAATAAATTTTACAGGTAATATTTAAAGTAACTTATTGTTTTAATAATGGATAAGTCGATATCGGAAAAATTTTCAGCATAATTGAAATTTATTGTGAATGTCATCGGTATTCATCATTCCATCGTTAACCCATTGAACATAAACAATAATACCTATGCACACGATCATGCGCTAGATTTCTTTGTCAATCGTTTTTACAGAATCCCTGGAGAATCGAATGACAATCGACCAACTGTTTGATACATATAGCAATATTTTATAGGCACAAATATTGCAGGATCCTGAACTAAATACTGAAATAAAACGATGGCCGCAGGAATGTGGTACGGCACTAATAAACGGGTAGTAGATCTATGAAAATTCCAAAATCAATAGTTTGGTGGGTGTGGATTGGCGTTGCGGCATTGACGTTGTTCACCGCGAGCGCTTCGGCATTTGTCATCGAAACCGAACTCACCGGTGAAACCGGCGGCTTCCCATCCGGCGACCTGCATAAGGTTACGATCTCCGGCGACGCCGCCGACGGCGGTGGCGCGGATTCCTTCACGGTGACCTGGACGGTACCCGAGGGTACCGTCGGCGACACCGCCGCCCCCTTCGACCTGGTTACAGCGGCGACATTTACGGTCCAGAGCCTGTCCGATACTGTAATGAATCTGCGGATCGACCTCGACAACACGCAGGTACTCGCGGACGCGATCGCCGAGGGCGTCGTCTCAGCCGGGGACGACGTGGGCGGGCTCCATTCCCTGCTCGCATTTGGCTTTAATGCCGCTCCAGAGGTAACGGGGGTGACGCTACTTAACGATGGCTTGGGGGGAGCCACCTGGGAGGCCGACCTCGCCACCGGCAACGGCGAAGGACTTCCGGGATTCAAGCCGCTAAATGTGTGCATGTGGGCGGCCAATAGTTGCAATGGCGGGAACGTCAATGAAGGATTGATTGCCGGCGATACGGATACGCTCACGCTGAGTCTGGTGGGTAATTTTTCCGATGGCCCAATGATCATGCTGCTCGATTTCCCGGCGAAGACTCAGGGGCTCTGGGGCTCCTTCGAAACTGGTGGTGTCCCGGATTGCTGCGATAACCCCCCTGGCGGCGGTGGGATACCCGAACCGGGCAGCATGGCCTTGATACTGCTCGGCATGATTGGACTCGGTGCGCGCCGGCGACGGATGCGATAGTACGCCGAGAGCGGTATGCCACGACAGCCCGAGCGCGGATGATACGAAAAACCGGCCGCTGGCCGGTTTTTCTTTTTCTGATGGTCAAGGTAGATACCGGGTATGGCGACATGAGGACGATCCCAAAGGCAAGGAGCCCGATAGATGGCTGACGTAGTAAGTTACGAGCGTAATGGCGATATTGCCGTCATCACGGTAGACAACCCCCCGGTCAACGCCCTGTCGCTACCGGTGCGCACAGGCCTCGTCAATGCGTTCGCCGAGTTCGAGCAGGACGAAGACGCAAAAGCCGCGGTCTTGATCTGCGCCGGACGTACGTTTATCGCCGGCGCGGACATCGCGGAGTTCGACCAGCCCATCGAAGAGCCCTGGCTGCTCGAGGTGGTCGAGCAAATTGAGGCCTGTCCGAAAGTCATCATCGCGGCGATCCACGGCACCGCGCTCGGCGGCGGTTTCGAGACGGCGATGGCCTGCCATTACCGTTGCGCGGTCCCCTCAGCCAAGCTTGGTTTGCCGGAGGTCCTGCTCGGGCTGCTTGCCGGCGCCACCGGCACCCAACGGCTGCCGCGTCTTATTGGCGTCAAGGATGCGCTCGATATCATGATTTCAGGCAAACCGATGCCGGCAGCCGTCGCCTTTGAGCGCGGCGCGATCGATAAGATCATCGACGGTGACCTGCTAAAGGGCGCATTGGCTTATGCCAGACGACTTCTCGCGGACAATGCGCCGCCGCGCAGGATCAGCGGAATGATCATCGAACCCGAGTCCATGGCCCATGGATTTTTTGATGAGTACCGCAAAGGGATGGCGCGCCGGACACGGGGTTTTTTTGCCCCTGAGCAGATTGTCAAATGCGTCGAAGCCGCCGCTTCGTTACCGTATAGCGAAGCGATTAAGCGCGAACATGAATCGTTCATGCAATGTATGACCTCGACGCATTCGAAGGCCCAACGCCACTTGTTCTTCGCCGAGCGCGAGGTCACCAAGATCCCGGACGTGCCGAAGGACACCCCGACCCGCAAAATAGAGAGAATCGCGATCATTGGCGGCGGCACCATGGGCGGCGGGATCGCCATAAATTTCGTCAACGTGGGGATCCCGGTCACGCTCAAGGAAGTCGATCAGGACGCGCTCGACCGCGGTTTGAGCATCATCCGCGGGAACTTTGATGTCGCCGTCAAGAAAGGTCGCATGAGCGAAGAACAGCTCGAACAAAGGATGGCCATGATCCACGGTGTGCTGGACTACGACGACATCGAGGACGCCGATATCGTCATCGAAGCGGTATTCGAAGACATGGCGCTGAAAAAGGAGATCTTCACAACCCTCGATAGGGTTTGCAAACCCGGGACAATCCTCACCTCCAACACCTCAACCTTGAATATCGATGAAATTGCGGCAAGCACGAACCGGCCTGAAGATGTCATCGGTCTGCATTTCTTCGCGCCGGCCAATATCATGACCTTGTTGGAGATCGTCCGCGGCGCGAAGACTGCCAAGGACGTCATCGCGACATCCATGCAACTCGCCAAGACGATCCGCAAGGTCGCTGTGCTGGTCGGGTGCTGTTTCGGCTTCGTTGCAAACCGTATGTTTTTTCCATACGTCCGCGAGGCCCAACTGATGATCCTCGAGGGTATTGCGCCCGAGCGAATCGACCGGGTAGCTTTCGATTGGGGCATGGCAATGGGGCCGAACGGGGTCTGTGACTTATCCGGGCTCGATGTCCTGGAGAAGGTCCGGGCCGAGTGGACGGAGCGCCCCGACGACCCGGTTTTCTTCCGCATGATCACGAAACTCGTGGAGCAGGGCCGTATGGGGCGGAAAACGGGTGCGGGGATCTACAGATACGAGGGCCGCAAAGCCGTGCCCGATGCACGGGTGGTGGCGTTGGCGAAACAGGAAGCCGATGCCCTTGGCGTCAAGCAAATCGAGGTTTGTGACGAAGAGATCATCGAGCGGCTGTTCTATTCGATGATCAACGAAGGCGCTCTGATCCTGGCGGAGGGGATCGCGCTGCGTCCCGGCGATATCGACGTCATCTACGCGAACGGCTACGGCATGGCGCGCTACCGCGGCGGGCCGATGTGCTACGCCGATGCCGTTGGCTTGAAAAATGTTTGCGATGCGATGCTCAAATACCGCGAACGCTATGGTGATCTCTACTGGACACCCGCGTCGCTGCTCGAGGA
>DAOWDI010000077.1 GCA_030639105.1 Gammaproteobacteria bacterium
CTGGCGCAGCCACTGTTCGGTCGCTTGTTCGTTTTCCATTGTGGAGTTTGCTTGCGCCTGAGGATCCGCCGTCGACTCGGCTGTTGGCACTTCCTCGTCAATCTGATCCGCGGTCACCGTTTGTTTCGACTCCTCCGTCGGTAGCTGTTCCTCGGATTTTTCTTCGGCAGGTGTTGAAGACTCGCGCCGGTCTTCTTGTCCATTATTCGATGCGGCAGCATCCTGCGACTCGTTGTCCGCTGGCTTCTCACTCGCCTCCCCGGCGGGCGGATCGCCGGTTCCGCCGCCCTGGTCGCTGGTCTCAGCATCGTTTGAGGCATTTGCTTGCTGTTCGCGTTGTTGCTCCGGCTCCTGCTGTTGCAGCAGCTCTTCGAGCAGTGCCTTGTTGTACAGCGCATCCTCGTGATCAGGGATCCGTGTCAGCGTTTCGTCATAGGCCCCAATCGCATCCTCCAAACGGCCGAGCCGCGCCAATGCGTTGCCTCTATTGTATTGATATTCCACATCCGCATCGGCGGGGATATCAGCGGCGGCCTCGTAGTTGCCTGCCCGATAATGTGCGCTCGCACGCCAGGCCGCATTTTCGAAAGTCTCCGCGGCGCTGGCAAAGTCCCCCTGTTCGAACCGGCGGCTCGCTTCCTGATCCGGGGTCGACCACCAGCCGGCACTTGCCGGATCCGGGTAAGTCGCCGCCGCGATGCCAATGGTAACGATCAGGGTCAGGATACCGCGGCGAAAGGCGAGCGGGGCAAAGGGAATGAGTCCCAGCAGCAGCCAGGGACCAAACTCACGCCAGCGATCGGTAAACAGATCCGTGGTCGCGGTATTGCGCTGATTCAAATTGTTTTCGGTCAAGGTCAGAAATACACTGATATCTTTGTCGTCGGTTCGCACCGATCGATAGAGACCGCGACCCACTGAGGCGAGTTCCCGCAGATGTGTGGGTCGCAGCCGTTCAAGGATGATGTTGCCGCGCGCATCTTTGATAAAACCACCACCGCTATCCGGGATCGGGGCACCGCCGGTCGTGCCGACCCCGAGGATCGATAAGCGCACGCTGGCCTTGGCCCCGGCGATCGATCTCTTCGCATTCTCAAGCTCCGCCAAGTCGAGGCCGTCAGTGATCAGTATGAGTTCCCCACTCATCAAACCGGCCTGACCCAGCAACTCGATACCCCGTTCGATAGCACTCGCCCCAGCACTGCCCTGACTCGGCATGATACCGGTACGCAATGCCGGAAGCTGGGACTCGATGGTTGCAACGTCGTTCGTCAGCGGTGTGACGACGTAGGGCTCCGCCGCGTACACGATGAGTGCGGTCTGGCCCTCGCGCCGTTGGCGCAGGATGTCCATGATCTTGAATTTTGCCCGCTCGAGGCGGCTCGGACTGATATCGGCCGCGTCCATCGAACGCGATAGATCGAGCAGCAACACCAACGCCGATCCGTCGCGAAACACCGGGCTCGGCAACCGCTCCCAAGTGGGACCCGCAAGGGCGATGATCGCCGCGATGCCGCCGGTTACGAACAGCCCGAGATTTAATGGGCCACGGCTTGTACGCCGCTGCACCAGTACATAAGGGAGCAGCGCCTCGTCGCAGATCGATTGCCACACTCCACCCGCGTCACGCCGGCGCAACAAACGCCAGCACAGTAACGCAAAGACCAACAGCAATACGAGCCAGGCTGGGCGTAAGAAATGGAAGTCCGTGAAGTCGATCGGCATTATCACTGCCGGGTTACTATCCACGCCGCCAATCCGCTAAAGGCCAAGGCGACGGCCAGCGGCCAGGGGTAGAGCGACGTTGTCGGGCGGAAGTGTTCACCGCCGCGTTCCACGGGTTCGAGTTTATCGATTTCGCCGTAGATCGATTCCAGTTCATCGATGTCGTGCGCGCGGAAATAACGTCCGCCGGTGTGCTCAGCAATGGCCTTGAGGGTCGTTTCATCGAGGTCCTGGGAAGGGTTGAAACGGAAGCTGCCGAACAGGCGGCGGACCATGATTTCATCGGCCCCGATGCCGATGGTGTGGATCGTTAAACCCACCCCGGCTGCCAGCTGTGCGGCGCGCGCGGGATCGATGGCGCCGGCGGTATTTGCGCCGTCGGTAATGAGAATGAGCACTTTGTGCGCGGAGTCATTGTCGCGCAAGCGTTTTACCGCGAGGCCGATCGCATCGCCGATGGCGGTGCTCGGACCCGCTAGCCCGATGACGGTTTCGTCGAGCAGCTGCCTGAGCGTAGAGCGGTCGAACGTCAGCGGTACATGCAGATAAGCTTGCGTACCGAACAGGATGAGGCCGAGGCGGTCGCCGATGCGGCGCTCGATAAAGTCGCCAGCGACCTTTTTCGTAGCGGTTAGACGGTCAACCCTTGCGCCGGCCAGAACAAAGTCGACCTCCTGCATACTCTTCGACAGATCGACGGCGAGCATCAGGTCGCGGCCGCTGACGGGGATCTCGATCGCCTCGCCGTGCCATTGGGGCCGTGCGGCGGCCACTAACAGCAGCGACCAGGCGATTAATGCCAGCCAGTAGGCGGCGCGCGACGCTGCACTCGAACCCGGTCGTTCGCCGAGGCCCGAGAAATCCCTGAGTGTCGGCACGCGCAACGCCGTCGTTGCCGAGGCCGCCACGCTAGGCAATAGTCGCCGATAGACCCACGGCAGGGGCAGGGCGAGCAAAACCCAGGGCCAGGCAACTTCGATCATTTGCTTAGCCGGCGCACCGTGCGCAAACTAGCCAGCCAGGGCCGGAACGCCGCCAGTAGTGCATCGCCGTCGAGCGCCTCATCCGGCCGATACGGCGCGCGAGTGAGTGCGGTCTTGATGATCTCATCGGTACTACCCAAAGCGTTCAGCCCGTCGAGATGGCCGCGCCACTCGGCACCGGTGGCCGCCGCACTACCTCGCGTGGGATCCAATGCCAGCGATGTACGGCGTGCAAGCCGGGATAGTTCGCGTGCCAGGCGATGGGTGTCGACGTGCTCGCGGTAGCGCGTCTCGATGCCTGCGAGTTCGTTCAATGCGGCGCGTTGTATACGCCGGCGCCGGTGACGGTAGAAAACCAACAGTGCCATCGTGGTTGCCAAGATGAGGAGGCCGGCGCCAACCCACCACCCGGTTGCCGGCGGCCACCAGGAGATCGGCGCCGGCAGGTGAATATCGCGCAACGGGATCTTGGCCGGGTCCATCGGCCTACAATCCGAGCACGCGTTGCAGGATCACCAAGGGTTCTTCGGTCGTTGCCAGCTTGGTGAGCAGGATCCGGTAGTCCCTGCACAATTTTTCGATACGCTCATAGCGCGTGTTGAAATTGTCAGCGTAACGCTGGCTCGAACCGGTCTCACCGAGTTTGA
>DAOWDI010000125.1 GCA_030639105.1 Gammaproteobacteria bacterium
CGCTCGTCGCGGCCCTGATCGGTTTCCCCCGGCATCTGTCCCAGCACGTGGGCGGTTTTGTGATCTCCGATCAACCCCTGTATCAACTCGTGCCGATCGAAAATGCCGCCATGGAGGCGCGCACGGTCATTCAATGGGACAAGGATGACCTCCATGCGCTCGGGCTGTTGAAGGTCGACTGTCTGGGCCTCGGGATACTCAGTGTGATGCGCCGCGCTTTCGAGATCATCGAGGGTTTCAATGGCGAGCATATCCGGCTGGACAGCGTCCCGGCGGAGGATCCCGCGACTTACGCCATGATCCAGCGAGCCGATACCGTGGGCGTCTTTCAGATCGAATCGCGCGCGCAGATGGCGATGTTGCCGCGGCTTAAGCCCGCCTGCTATTACGATCTGGTCATCGAGGTCGCGATCATCCGTCCGGGTCCGATCCAGGGCGAGATGGTCCACCCCTACTTGAGGCGCCGCAACGGGCAGGAGGCGGTAAGCTATCCGAGCGCAGCGGTGCGTGGCGTATTGGAGCGGACATTGGGGGTGCCGCTCTTTCAAGAGCAGGTGATCAAGATTGCCATGGTCGCCGCGGGTTTCACGCCGGGTGAAGCCGATCAATTGCGCCGCTCCATGGCGACCTGGAAACGCAACGGCGGCATTACAGATTTTCGTGACAAGCTGATTCGAGGCATGCGCGAACGTGGTTACAGTGAGGAGTTTGCCGAGCGACTCTTCAACCAGATCCAAGGCTTCGGCGAATATGGCTTCCCTGAATCGCATGCGGCGAGTTTCGCCCTGTTGGTCTATGTCTCGGCGTGGCTTAAACGTCACCACCCGGCGGCGTTCACCGCGGCATTGTTGAACAGCCAGCCGATGGGTTTTTACGCACCCTCGCAGCTGGTGCAGGATGTGCGCCGCGCACGCATCGAAGTACGGGCTGTCGATGTGCGAGACAGCGATTGGGATTGCACCCTGGAGCCATCCGCCGCGGATAAAGCCCAACCCGCCTTGCGTCTCGGACTGCGGCTGGTGAAGGGTCTGTCGCGGGCAGCCGCGGAGCGATTGATGAGGGTAAGGGCCGAGCGGGTATTCGAGCATGTCACCGATCTGGCGCGTCGTGCAGGTCTCGATCGCGGTGCCTTGAAGGCCTTGTCAAACGCCGGGGCGCTCACTGGCCTGTCCGGTAACCGGCGCCAGGCGAGTTGGGACGCGCTCGGCGTCGAACCGGCGCTGCCGCTACTCGCCGATGCCACCATCGCCGAAGGCCTGCCGATGTTGCACCCACCCGCCGAAGGAGAAGATATCGTCGCCGATTACGCCAGCATGGGCCTGACCCTGGGCCGCCATCCGCTGGCATTGTTGCGTCGCTCATTCGAACGCAAGTCCTATAGGACCGCGGTAGAGATCCGCCATTGTGAACACGGCACCGAGGTCAGTACCGCGGGCCTGGTGATCACCAGGCAGCGGCCGGGTAGTGCGACCGGTGTGGTGTTTATCACGCTCGAAGATGAGACCGGCTCGATCAATCTGATCGTATGGTCGAGCCTGGTCGGATCCCAACGGCGCGAGGTCTTGGGTTCACGTCTGCTGGGGGTGATCGGCGAGGTCCAGCGCCAGGGCGAGGTCGTACATGTGATCGCCAAGCGGTTGCTCGATCATTCCGCCCTGTTGGGACGGCTGTCGGTGGAATCGCGCGATTTCCATTAGGTCGGGGTATGGAGCGGCGGTTTGTCGTTTAGGCGCCGCCACCCCTCCCTCGAGCATCGAGGGTGCGGTTCATGCGCCGGGGCCCGGCCGACATCCTTGTTCCAACTCCGTCGGGGCACTATAGTTTCTTCACACCGGCCAACATGATTAGGAAAAATTAGTAAACCATTGGCGCCCTGAGATTTTTGACCTAA
This sequence comes from Gammaproteobacteria bacterium, assembly GCA_030639105.1. Taxonomy (GTDB): domain Bacteria; phylum Pseudomonadota; class Gammaproteobacteria; genus UBA11873. The sequence goes on from DAOWDI010000125.1 coordinate 1,892, forward strand.
ACGCGTGATGCGTTACTGTTTATGAGCACGAAACTAGACCGCGAAACCGCCGTACGGCGCTTGGTTCCCATCAACCGGCTTTCGCCACCCAACCGGGAAGCGCTCCTCGACGCCGGCGAATTCCAAACGATTGTTGACGGGCAGGTCGTTTATTTCCAGGGACATCAGGATGATTACGTCCATTATCTGATCGACGGGACGGTCGAACTCCTATGGAATGACAAAGTGGTTAAGCGCTTGCCGGCCGAGAGCAAAGCGGCTCGACGCGCGCTCGATAAACCCGGACGCAAGCGCCACACGGTGCGCGGGA
>DAOWDI010000239.1 GCA_030639105.1 Gammaproteobacteria bacterium
GACGGTAATATCATACCCGTCTTCACGGGGGAAGCCGTTGGCCGTGCCGCCAAGGCCGACGGTGACCTTTCTAAGCGCACGATCGTTCATATCGACGACGAGCTTCCAAGTGAACAAGCGTCGATCATTGGAATTCATTTTGTCATGGTTAATGTTGTTGTCTATCAGCGCGCAAAGCAGGTTGTGTGCGGCGCCTATCGCATGAAAGTCGCCGGTAAAATGCAGGTTGATGTCCTCCATCGGCACGACTTGGGCATAGCCGCCGCCGGCGGCGCCGCCTTTGATGCCAAAGCATGGGCCGAGCGAAGGTTCGCGCAGACAGACGATGGTTTTCTTGCCTAGACGATTCAGACCGTCGCTTAAGCCCACGCTCGTCGTGGTCTTGCCTTCGCCCGCCGGTGTCGGACTGATCGCGGTGACGAGAACGAGATTGCCATCAGCCTTTGCCTTCAGTGTGTCGATGTAGTCGAGTGACAGCTTAGCCTTGTAGTGCCCATAGGGTTCGAGGTGTTCACTGCCGACACCGAACTGGGATTGCGCCAGATCGACGATGCGCTGTTTGTTCGCCCGCTGCGCGATTTCAATATCAGACATCAGTTATCCTCCTCGGATCGTCAAAGATAGAATTCGGTTCAGCGGCCTTGGACGAACCGCGACCTGTTATGATACCGCCACCTCATTTACGCCCCGCGATAGGAGGGTTGGCAGGGACCGGAGAGGTGCCCGCATTGGCCGCGCCCGGTAAAGTTCGCTATCGAGCCGCTGTAATTGCGCCGTATTCTAGCATCATCTCCGAGGGTGGAGCTGATGCCCGCGGGGATTGATGGAACGTGTGATTTGGCTCGGGACAGTTCGTGAGGGCGGTTCACGGATCTACCAGAGGCCCCTTTAAGTTCCAGGCAATCAACTTAATTGAACATCTCTAATAGAATCCAGCAGGCATTCGAACGTTTCAGATTGCATCTTGCCTGTGCGCAAGCTGGCATTGCATTATCGTTGCTCGGCCTAGTGGCGGGCGTGCTTGCGGGCGGCCTCATTGTGCTTTTCCGCTTGTTTATCGAGTCGGCACAGGGAAGCTTCATCCCGTTCGGCGCCGTCGAAAATTATGAGGCGCTGCCGGTGATCCTTCGTTTCACTCTGCCCTTCGGCGGTGCCGTTGCGATCGGTCTGTTTTTCCAGTGGCTGCACCACGCTACCCGCCGGGTGGGTGTCATCCACGTGATGGAACGCTTGCAATACCATGAGGGGCATCTCCCGTTCAAGAATTTGGCGACTCAGTTCTTTGCCGGTGCTATTGCCCTGATCTGCGGTCATTCCGTCGGGCGCGAAGGACCGAGCATCCATCTCGGCGCGGCGACCGCGAGCCTTTTCGGACAATACTTCGGGCTGCCGAATAACAGCATCCGCATACTGGTTGCGTGCGGTACGGCCGCGGCGATTGCGGCCTCGTTCAATACACCGCTCGCCGGCGTTATTTTCGCGATGGAGGTGGTGATGATGGAGTACACCATCGCCAGCTTCACCCCGGTGATCCTTGCCGCGGTCGCGGCGACCATCATGAGTCGGGCCGTGTTTGGCGTGGCTTTGGTGTTCTACGTACCGCAGTTAAGCCTGGCTTCCCTATGGGACCTGCTTTATATCCTCTTTATGGGTGTCTGCCTTTGTGCGTTATCTGCATTCTTTATTGCCGCGATCCGGTTTTTTTCCCGGCTCGCCGCTATGGTGCCGATCGGCGTTGCCATCACGGTCGCCGGTACGTTTGTCGGGGTTGTGGCGATCGAGATCCCCGCGGTGTTGGGTATGGGGTATGACACCGTAAATGCGGTCCTTCTCGACGATCTCGCGATTGGATCGCTGCTGTTGATCGTAGTCGCCAAACTGATAGCGAGTTCGGCCTGTGTTGCCACGGGCGTCCCCGGCGGATTGATCGGGCCGAGCATTGTCATGGGGGCACTGGTCGGCGGGTTGTTTGCCCAGGGTGGTGACTATATCCCGGGCCTCACCTCGGCACACGGATTGTTCGTGATGCTCGGCATGGGGGCGATGATGAGTGCGGTACTGCAGGCGCCGCTTGCCGGGCTGTTGGCTTTACTCGAGTTGACAGCGAATCCGCACCTTATTTTGCCGGCCATGTTGGCGGTTGTGAGCGCCAATATCACCGCCAAGGAGGTTTTCAAACAGGATTCGGTGTACACGATGTTGATGCACGATGCGGGCCTCGATTACCGCAACGATCCGATTTCCCAAAGCCTGCGTCGCACCGGCGTGGCGGCGGTGATGAATCGCAGCTTTGTCGAGAGCGAGGCGGACATCGAACTCGAGAATGCTCGCGGCCTCCTGAACGGAACCCCGCGGTGGATCATTGTGCGGGACGATAACGATAAACGAAGTCTGCTGCCGGCATCCGATCTCGCGCGCTTTCTCGCCGATCACGACGTCGAAATCGTACACCTGATGGACATCCCAGCCCAGCGTCGCGAACTGGCTCCTATTCACATGCAGGCATCGATGCAGGAAGCGCGCGTTGCGTTGGAGGATTCTGGCGCCGAGGCGCTGTTCGTACGCCGCCATATTGCACCACTTACGTTCCGTATCTTTGGCTTGTTGCTGCGCCGGGATGTGGAATCGAGCTATGTGATGCGGCGTTGAGGCACATCGTTGTCACCACATTGGTGCGTACCGGCGGCACGTTTACACCGGGGTGCGGGAGGAAAGTTATTTTTGACCGAAGACCGTTGAGAATCGTTTGGTGTTCTGGTAGCTTGAAATCAATGTGGGACGGTTCAGCAACGTGAAGAAACACAAGCAAAATTGGCCGCAATCCGACCCCGCCCCTGAGTCTGGGATAATCGCGGATTTTACCGCATGACACGTTACGTCTTTACTACCGGTGGCGTTGTTTCGTCGTTGGGCAAAGGTATCGCTTCCGCCTCGCTCGGTGCGATTCTCGAAGCTCGCGGTCTTGATATCGCGATGATCAAACTCGACCCCTATATCAACGTCGATCCGGGCACGATGAGCCCATTCCAGCACGGCGAGGTATTCGTCACCGACGATGGCGCGGAGACCGATCTGGATCTCGGGCACTACGAACGCTTCGTTCGTTTTCGCACCAGCACCAAGAGCAATTTTACGACGGGCCGAATTTATGAAAACGTGATCCGCAAAGAACGCCAGGGCGAGTATCTTGGTGGGACGGTGCAGGTTATTCCACACATCACCGATGAGATCATCCGTTCTATAAAGGTCGGTGCCAATAATGCTGAAATCGCTATAGTCGAGATTGGCGGCACCGTCGGTGACATTGAATCATTGCCTTTCCTTGAGGCGATCAGACAAATGCGGATGGAACTCGGTCAGAAGAATACGTTGTTCATTCATCTGACTCTTGTTCCGTATATCCCGTGCGCCGGTGAAATCAAAACCAAACCGACGCAACATTCGGTAAAGGAGCTGCGCTCGATTGGTATTCAGCCCGACATCCTGCTGTGCCGCGTCGATCGTCCCTTGCCGGCGCCGGAAAAACGCAAGATCGCCTTGTTCACCAATGTCGAGGAGCGTGCGGTGATCCCCGCTTACGACGCGAGTTCGATCTATATGATCCCTTCAATGCTGCATGATGAAGGTCTCGATGACATCGTGATCGAAAAATTGGATCTCAAAGCGCCTGAGGCGGATCTCAGCAAATGGCGCGAAGTCGTAGAGGCGATGCAGAATCCTCATTCGGAGGTTACGATCGCGATGGTCGGTAAATATGTCGACCTCACCGAATCCTATAAGTCGTTATCAGAGGCGCTTACCCATGCCGGTATCCATACACGAACGCACGTCAATATTCGCTACGTCGATTCCGAGGAAATAGAACGTACGGGAGCCGAGTGTCTGCATGATGCCGATGCCATTCTTGTTCCGGGCGGTTTCGGCGAGCGGGGCATCGAAGGGAAAATCATAGCGGCCCGCTACGCCCGTGAGGCGTTTGTCCCTTATCTGGGGATCTGTCTCGGGATGCAGGTTGCGGTAATAGAGTGCGCACGCCATTGTGCAAATTTGGTAGGCGCGAACAGTTCGGAGTTCGACCAAAATACGCCGCATCCGGTGATCGGCTTGATTACCGAGTGGACGGCAAGCGACGGTACCCTCGAACGCCGGCACGAGGAAAGCGAAAAAGGTGGGACCATGCGACTCGGCGGTCAGCAGTGCAAACTCGCCCCAAAGAGTTTCGTTGCGCGTGCCTACGGTACTGAAATTATTACGGAGCGGCATCGGCACCGCTACGAATTCAACAATAAGTACATGATGGAGCTGGAAGCCGCCGGCTTACGGATCGCCGGCCGCTCGATGGACGGTAATCTCGTCGAAATAATCGAGATCCCCGAACACCCGTGGTTCGTCGGCTGCCAGTTTCATCCGGAGTTCACTTCGACGCCACGGGACGGCCACCCGCTGTTCAACGCATTCCTGAAAGCCGCATTGTCCTACCAACAATCGAAGACAGCCAAGGTCCCCGATGCGGTTGGGTGAATTCGAAGTTGGGATCGAGCACCCGTTTTTCCTCATCGCCGGTCCCTGTGTTGTAGAAAGCGAAATGCTGGTGCTCGATATCGCCGGCCGTTTGCAGGAGTTGACCCTGGCCCTTGGGATCCCGTTTGTGTTCAAGGCCTCATATGACAAGGCCAACCGAACCTCACACGAGAGTTTCCGCGGCCTCGGTACCGAGGCTGGCCTCAAAGCGCTCGATGCGGTGCGCAGTCAACTCGGCGTCCCGGTGCTGACCGATGTGCACGAGGACTCGCCGCTGAATGAAGTTGCCGCCGTCGCCGA
>DAOWDI010000105.1 GCA_030639105.1 Gammaproteobacteria bacterium
AAAGCTCGAGCCATCCGATGAATGCCTCTGTGTATGTGATAGTATATATTTGTCCGGGTGGTGCTAGCTGTCCTCCAAACGTGCATTCTCATCGATCACATTGGCCGCGGTACCGGCTTCGATCTTGCCGACCGTAACGACGGAAGGATGTACTGGATCAATCTCTCTGGATACCAGTGTTTGCAACGCTGTAATCAATATGGCGGATACGACTACGGCATCCGTTGCTTCATGCGGCCTGGCGCCGTGGCCGCCCTTGCCCCGGACGTGAATGGCGAAGCGATCTGATTGGACCGTAATGACGCCCTCGGCCACCATGATCTCTCCGACCCGATAGTGCTGGGTGACGTGACCCCCGAATATAGCGCTAACACCTTCCAGGGCGCCTGAGGCAATCACGGTCCGCGCGCCGCCGCCCCGCTCTTCTGCCGGCTGGAACACGAACCGAACGTTCGCGTTAGGAGGTACATCCGCGAGCAATCGCGCCGCCCCCAACACCATCGCCAGGCGATCATGCCCGCCCGGCTCCATTTGTCGGCGATCCAGCCGGCCACAATCGCGCAAATCCCGAAGGCAACGAATCCGGGCGTCGCATAGGGAATTAGCTCGGCATAACTCATGCCCCATTCGACGTTCAGGCGCAGCGCCGCGACCGAGGCGAAAATCAGCATGAACAGGTGATCGAGAAAGTGACCGAGGTTCAAATACAGAAAATTGACTTGTCCACGTTGCATTGATTTTCAGTTTAGGTTGACCTAACCGGCATTGTGATAAAAAATATTTCGATGGCTTTACGCCATCAACCTTACAACATCGCAAATACGCCAGCTATCATTTTTGCAGATGGGGGTAGTGTGTTAACGCTATTAACCTTTTGAGGGAGCACAATTATGGACGACGTCTCGATGATTCTGGTATTCCGTATTCTGACGCTGGCTATCATGGTCGCCTTTCTGCCAGTTTGCGCATATACCTACTACGCCTACCGACTGGGCCAGCGCAAGCTTGAAGTCGAGCGCATTTTGCGCGTGCTCGCTATCACTTCCGAGTATCGCGATATCTACACCCAGGATATTGGCAAGATGCATTTTTTTGTCGCGGTTATGTTTACCATGGGTATTGCCATCGCCGGCTTCGGGGTGCTGTTGCTCAGCAGCGAACTGGGTCTGGCCGATACGCCAACCCTGTTGCTGGCCGGCACACGCCTGACCAAGGCGGACTGCAATGCCGGCTGTCTGATCGATTACCAGCACGGCGCGCTACTGGCCTTCGGCCTCGGCTTCCTGGGTGCATATATCTGGGGTTTACAGGGAATTTTCCGCCGCTACTCGATGAATGACCTGCTGCCAATTGCGTTTTATCATTTCGGCCTGCGTATGATCCTGTCTTCATTTATCGCGCTGCTGATTTACCATGCCGTCGGCGGCTTCAGCACCAAATTCGACCCTACCAGCCAGGAATCGCAATTGCTGACCCCAACTAGCGACGGTGTCCTGATTCTGACCGTGTTCCTGGTCGGCATGTTTCCACAAAAGGGCGTGCGCTGGCTAACCAGTAAAATCGGGCTTTCCGGGCAGGACAATCACCCGTCGGTGCGCGATCTCTCGTTAAACATGATCGAGGGCATGACCCCCTACGACGTATTTCGACTCGAGGAACTGGGCATCGATACCTGCTACGACCTCGCCAACGCAGACTTCATCCCGCTGTTGCTGAAGACTTCCTACGGCGCGCGCGAAATAATCGACTGGTTATTACAGGCCAAGCTGTGCGTGCGTTTCGGTGACGCCACCGAGGAACTTCGAGCGCGCGGGATTCGCACCATCACCGATCTGGAAGGACTCGACGATGACTACCTGGAAACCCTGGCAAAAGAAACCTCGTTGATACTGCCAAGCCTGAAGCAGGCTACCCAAAAATCGGTTTCAGATCATAATATCGAGCGCCTCAAGCGCGCCGCCGAACTGCTAGGGCACTACTGGGAAGGCGACGATGAGAAAGCCAGCGGTTAACGGCGTTAAATCAATCTCGCGTTCAGCTATAGGCCCTGAGCAAATATTCAACCAGGGTTTGTGCTATCTGGTTACCTGCATTGTCGCCACTATAGAGCACGATGGAGTGCTGCGGCAGCTCCGGTAACTGACCGCCATGATCGATAATCACGCGGCTGGAATGAATAGCCGATTCGAGTTCTGCGGTAACACAGAGGTCCGCCGAGGTCATCGCTTCGCTGGCAGCCGCGTCTTGTGATGCAACGATATCCACCCAGTCGATCCCTGCATCATCCAGTGCTTTCGTTGCTCCGGCCTTGAAGGCGCAGAATTTGGCGAACCCCAGCGGTAGCGGCATGAACGTGGGCTGAGTTTTGGCACACTACGCCATGTCAGCCACCGACAAACAGGTAGATAAGCGCCACGGTGATCAATGCCACCACTAGTGTCCGCATTCCACTCTTAAGCCACGAAACGCCGGCAACGCGGCCGAGATATACGCCGAGTAGGAAGACGATCAGTAGCGCCGTAAATACTGCCGCGTTAAGCGGCGCGACCGGCAGTGGTATCCCGGCTTCGCCGAGCCATAGTGGCGTGATGATCAATAGCGACAGCAACAAGGGCGCGGCGCCATTGATTAGTGCGACCAGCATGGGCACCCAGCGCGCCGCCTCACCGTGAGCACTGTCCTGCAGATCGGCCAGCATCGCTCCTTCAAGTTGCTCCAGCGCGCGCCGGCGCTCCGCGGTCTCGCTGACATAGGCGCTGCTGATCCCGCTCACCCCGAGCGCGATCGCGGCGCCAAGGCACGCGTGGATGATAACGGAAAGTTCGGCGGGACCGCCGATCATGAAACCGACGATGATGCCGAGCATGGTGAGTGCACCGTCGAAGCCGTTGACGACGAAATAACGCCGGACGATCCCGTGCGCGTGGGTAATGCCAAGCAGGGACCTCGCTGTGTCGAACAACTTCACGAAGTGTCGGACGGATCGCCCCCATTGTGCACCTCGACTTCGTCGATGCTGTGGACCGAGCCGCCCATGCCCTTGGCTGCCGTCTGGATCGCATCGGAATTGAGCGCGCCCGCCTCGGTCACGACTTGCAGGGTCTCAGTATTTTCATCGACCTCGATCACCGTCAAGTGGACTCGATAGTCGGCGCCGGCGGCAGCAACCGCCAGCGAGAATTCAAGCGCGTTGGGCTGATGCGGCTTCAGTACATCGAGGACGATTTTTTTTACGGACACCATGGCTAGTGCACTTCTAAGCTTATCCTTTCTTTATAGCTCCACCGCAATGGATTCTAACCCGTTTATGCGGTCAAGGGACTTAGCCCTTGTTCACTATATAATCGAGCAGGTCGATCATCCGGTTGGAATAGCCCCATTCGTTGTCTTACCAGCACACCAGCTTGAAAAAGTGCTGTTCGGCTGCTGGTCATTGTTTCTCAGTCCACGCCGCATTCAGCGGGCTGCTGTGATTATTAGACTGTCGACGCTTTTGAAATTTCACGACATCCTCAAGAAGCGAAAATATCACCTCATAAAAGGTCGATTTGCGCAGGGTACGCGAAGATGGCAGGGTTGGAGGTCAGCCCGCTGGTGTCGTTTTCCTCGATTAGTTTAACCATCGTGCCATCCTCAAGGTACTCGCGGCGGATATCGTTAAACCACACGCTCTGGCCGAGGTTATGCAAGGCGCGTAGCGGGCTCGTCACGGCGCGGTCTCCTCGTCCGAGTCGGGTGCTCCATCGGGCCAACACCAGTCCCGAATTTCCGGCATGTCCTCGCCGTACTCGGTGATGTATTGCCGATGCTCGATCAGCTTGTCGCGAACGAATTGTTTGGTATAGGCAGCCGCATAACCCAGGGAAGGAACCCGATCGATCACATCGCCGACCAGGTGAAACCGATCGATGTCATTGCGGACTGTTATATCGAAGGGCGTCGTGGTCGTACCCTCTTCCTTGTAGCCACGCACATGCAGATTCCTGTGATTCGTGCGCCGGTAGGTCAGTCGGTGGATGAGCCACGGATATCCATGATAGGCAAAGATGATCGGTTTGTCCGTGGTGAATAGGGTGCCGAAATCGCGGTCCGACAACCCGTGGGGATGCTCCTCCTTCGGTTGCAAGGTCATCAGATCAACCACGTTCACCACCCGTATCTTGAGCTCCGGTAATTGCTGACGGAGGATGGCCACGGCTGCGAGTATCTCCAGTGTCGGCACATCACCGGCGCAGGCCATAACCACGTCGGGTTCGGTCTCTTGATCGTTACTCGCCCATGACCAGATACCGACGCCGGCACTGCAGTGCTTGATTGCAGCATCCATGTCGAGCCACTGGGGTTGGGGCTGCTTGCCGGCGACGATGACGTTCACTAAGTTGCGTGAACGCAGACACCAATCCGCCACGCACAGCAGGGTGTTCGCATCCGGCGGCAAGAAGACGCGAATCACGTCGGCCTTCTTGTTCGCGACGTGATCGATGAACCCGGGGTCCTGATGTGAAAAGCCGTTGTGGTCCTGGCGCCAGACGTGAGACGTCAGGAGGTAGTTCAGCGAGGCGATCGGGCGACGCCAAGGGATCTCTTGACTGGTGACCTTGAGCCACTTGGCGTGCTGGTTGAACATCGAATCGATAATGTGAATGAAGGCTTCATAGCAGGAGAAAAGGCCGTGTCGACCGGTCAGAAGATAACCCTCGAGCCACCCCTGACAGGTGTGTTCGCTCAAGATCTCCATCACCCGGCCGTCGGGCGCCAGGTGATCGTCGGTGTCTGTGCGCTCGGCCATCCAGGTGCGAGCGGTCACCTCGAAGAGGGCCGACAGTCGATTCGAGGCAGTTTCGTCGGGCCCGAAAACGCGAAAATTCTTGCTATGCTCATTGCACCGCATCACATCACGCAACAGGTTGCCGAATACGCGCGTCGCCTCTGCCTGGACACCCCCGGGTGCGGAGACCTCGACGGCATAGTCGCGGTAATCGGGGATCCGCAGTTTCTTGAGAAGGATCCCGCCATTGGCATGGGGGTTCGCACCCATGCGGCGGCATCCGGTGGGCGCCAGTGCGGTGATTTCCGGTCGCGGCGCACCCGTCTCGTCAAAGAGTTCTTCGGCCCGGTAGCTCTGAAGCCACTGCTTGAGTAGCGCCACGTGTTCGGGGTTTTCGGCGAGGCCCGAAAGCGGAACTTGGTGTGACCGCCACGACCCTTCCGTTGGCTCACCGTCCACCTCGCGAGGCCCCGTCCAGCCTTTGGGGCTGCGCAGTACAATCATCGGCCAGCGCGGCCGCTCCATCTCACGGTCTTCCCGCGCGGCGCGCTGAATCGCGCGAATGTCCTCCACTACTCGATCGAGCGTCGCCGCCATCGCCTCGTGCATGACACTGGGTTCATCGCCTTCGACGAAATACGGGTGATAGCCGTAGCCGACGAAGAGACTCTCGAGCTCTTCATGGCTGATGCGCGCCAAGATCGTGGGGTTGGCGATCTTGTAACCGTTCAGGTGCAGGATCGGCAACACCGCACCATCGGTGGCCGGATTCAGGAACTTGTTCGAATGCCACGCCGTGGCGAGCGGGCCGGTCTCCGCCTCCCCGTCGCCGACAACACAGGCCGCAATCAGCGACGGATTGTCAAAGACCGCGCCGTAGGCATGGGCGAGCGCATAACCAAGCTCGCCACCCTCGTGAATCGAGCCCGGCGTTTCCGGTGCCGCATGACTGGGTATCCCGCCGGGAAAGGAAAACTGTTTAAAGAGGCGGCGCATGCCGTCGGCGTCTTGCGAGATATTCGGGTAGACCTCGCTATAGGTGCCTTCCAGCCAGGTGTTGGCGACCAGGGCGGGGCCGCCGTGACCGGGGCCTGCGACATAAATCATGTTGAGATCGTGGCCCTTGATCACGCGGTTTAGGTGCGCGTAGATGAAGTTGAGACCGGGACTGGTGCCCCAGTGGCCGAGTAAGCGGGGCTTGATGTGCTCAAGCGTCAGCGGTTCTATGAGCAATGGGTTGTCGAGCAGATAAATCTGACCCACGGATAAGTAGTTGGCGGCACGCCAATAGGCGTTGAGCTGTTCAAGTTCGTCGGGGCCTAACGTCGGGGCGGCATCGGGAATGGCATTCATTGGGGTGTCTCCAAGACCTAAGAGTGAGGCAGCGACGGCGGATGGGCTCAGCGGGTGGGGGAGCAATCCAACCTTATACAACCTTCTTCACAAACGGTATGCAACATGTCGATGAAGCATGCTGCCCCATGGATACGTCCACCAATATCGGGCGCGATCGAGACATTACGCTCGACATCGAGTCGGATACCGGCCCAGTCAAAGTGATCCAGGACGCGCGCTCGAATGATGGACTCGTTCTGGCCAATGCCGCCGCTAAAGAGGATCGCATCGGCACCGTCGAGCACGGCGAGGTAAGCACCGAGGTACTTTCGCACCCGGTGGCAAAACATGGCGACGGCGAGTGCCGCATCTCCCGTCTCGCTCTCGAGTAGAGCCTGCATGTCTCCGGATTGACCGGAGACCGCCCGTAGACCGGAGGATTCGTTCAGAATACAGCCAAGTTCCGCCGTACTGAATCCCGCCTGTTCGATGAGGTAGAGCACCACCGCCGGATCGAGATCGCCGCAGCGGGTCGCCATCATGAGACCCTCCAACGGCGAAAACCCCATGGACGTTTCAATCGGCCGGCCGTGGTCGGTGGCGGTAATGGAGCAGCCGGCACCGAGTTGTAGCGAGATCACGCGGCGATCGGCGTCTGCGTGGCTCTGCTCGCGCCAGTGGTTCAACATCGATTGATGTGCGAGACCGTGAAAACCGTAACGGCGGATGTCGTGTTGCTCGCACAGCGCCTTGGGCAAGGCATAGGTCGCGACCGACGGCGGCAGCTCGGCGTAAAAGCCGGTATCGAAGCATGCCGCCTGAAGGACCTCCGGACCGAAAGCCCCACGCCCGGCGCGTATCCAACCCAGTGCTACGGCATTGTGTAACGGTGCCAACGCCTTTAGCCGGTCAATCTCGGCTTCGACCACCGCATCGATCAGACACGGCGCGCCCAAGTTGCGCCCGCCGTGCACCACCCGGTGCATCAGCAGATCGGGTACGGCAAGCGCGTGGCGGC
>DAOWDI010000140.1 GCA_030639105.1 Gammaproteobacteria bacterium
CGGCAGTTTACCGCACAGATTGGATCGAGGATCGCTGCCGAGGTCGGCCCGAGCCCCTCGTTCTACGGCTTGCGTCACAGGAGTATGGGACACTCGTTCGCCATGCAAATTGCCTATAGATATCAATATGTGCGCTGCGCCATTTCTCTACTATCATACGCTTCTCTGCACATACTTGAGAGGTAATGAACATGACGAACAAAAAAGGAGACCGGGACCTGAGGTAGAGGACAAGGCCACGGCGGCCGTCGAGAAGGTCGGTAAGTAAGTAGAAACCGCTGTGGACAAGCCGGTCGAGAATCAAAACCGGCTCATCGACGCAGCGGTGATTGCACGTGATCGTGGGCGCCAGGTTACCGATGAGTACATTAAATCCGTGGCCGATGCGCAGCGCGATGCCTTGGAACTCACGAAAGAACTGACCGCCCATCCGAGCGTTACAAGTAAGAACGTCGAAACAATCCTCGAGTCCGTCGCCGCAACGCGGGTCCAGGATGGAAATCACGAAGAACTTCCCTGCGTTCGTGCGGAAATCCGGCTAGAGCCTGGCGGTTGTCTATCGCCTCGCCCGGTCCTTATTTCCACGGTGCAGTGGTGCCTTTCTTCGCCATGGAATAGATGGTAGAACAGCAATGTACGGTCCGTTGTGCATCGCAATTATTTAACGGTCCCGTGAGATTGGCGAAACGCCGATGCTCCGCGTACGTCACTGAGGAAGCGATCATGGATCTTGGTCTAGCTGGGAAGAACGCTATTATCACCGGCGCGAGCCGCGGTATCGGCCGAGCCACCGCCCTCGAGTTCGCCTGTGAGGGCGTCAACATCGCGCTCTGTGCCCGTGGACGGGAAGCACTTCAAGAAACCGGTTCAAAGTTGGAGGCGAAAGGAGTCAAGGTGCATGCCGAGACTTGCGATGTCGCCGACGCAGCGGCACTGAAGACATTTCTCAACGGCGCGAACGAGGCCCTCGGCGGCATTGATATCTTGATCAATAACCCTTCCGGCTTCGGTGGCACCGATGACGAAGCCGGCTGGGAGGCGAGTCTCAACATCGACATAATGGCCACGGTTCGCGCAACCTGGCAGGTGGTCCCGTGGATGGAGAAGCGCGGCGGTGGTGCCATCGTGCATATTTCATCGATATCTGGACTCGAAAGCGGCTCGCCGCCGGCCTACACGGTCGCAAAAGCCGGCCTTATCGCACATGCGAACGCCATGGCCGCGCGGCTGGCGCCCCAGGGGATCCGGGTAAATACCATCGCGCCCGGGTCGATCGAATTCCCAGGCGGATTCTGGGACATAACCAAACAGCAAAACCGCGACGTGTATGATGCAGTCTTAGCCACTATCCCGCTCGGGCGCATGGGTACGGCGCAAGAGGTTGCCTCAGCAATCGTGTTCCTCGCCTCGCCTAGGGCGAGCTGGGTATCGGGCGCCATGCTGCTCGTCGACGGGGTGCAGCATAAAGGGATCTTCTGATCCACACGGACGGCGACGATAACAATTGAGGGTAACGAAGTGAGCAAGCGAACCTGGAATATCTATCTATCCGGCGAGATTCATTCTAACTGGCGCGAACGCATTATCGATGGCGCCAGTGCGGCCGGACTCGCGGTGAGTTTCAGCGCACCGGTTACCGATCACGAGGCCAGTGACCTATGCGGTGTACGCATTCTCGGAGAAGAACAACATGCTTTCTGGCGCGATCGCAAAGGCGCGGGCATCAACGCCATGCGGACGACCTCGCTGATCAGCGGCGCCGATGCAGTGGTCGTACGCTTCGGTCCGAAATACAAGCAATGGAACGCCGCATTCGACGCCGGCTACGCGGCGGCATTGAACAAGCCCCTAATCATTGTCCACGAGGAAGACCACGACCATGCCTTGAAAGAAGTCGATGCCGCGGCGAATGCGACTGCACGCACGCCTGAGCAGGTCGTGGAGATCTTGCGTTATGTGATGGCGGCTTGAGCCGTGATCCGTCTACCGCCTTTGTCTCGGCGGTGGCGGTGAAAAATAATGGGCCCGCATCCGGGGTCGTGTCCAGGGATGGATCGAACAGCCTAAGCGTCGCACCGCCAGCGCTCCCGCTACGCATTGCCCGTCAAAAGAGTCGCCCGACGAAAAGATAATCTCAGATATGGAGGGAGCACGATGCGTATATCAACGGTGATTCCAGTTTTTCTGCTACTCGCGGCCCACGAGGGCGGATCCGCCCTCGTGGGCCTTGCAAAAGAACCGTATCGGGACTGAAGAGGCGCCTTGTTTCATACCCCGAAAACAGCTAACGGCGGTTCATCCAATGCGGCGTACTGTTCGCGTAGATCCAGGATGTGCTGCTCCCAATAGCGGGGCGTGTTGAACCAGGTAAACGTCCGCGGAAATGCCGGGTCGTCCCAGCGTGTCGCCAGCCAGGCATTGTAGTGCAGTAGCCGTAGGGTCCGCAGGGCTTCGACGAGTTGAAGTTCCTTGTAGCTGAACTCAAAAAATTCGCTATAACCATCGAGAATTTCGGAAAGCTGTGCGCACTGTCGGTTGCGGTCGCCGGAGAGCAGCATCCAGATATCCTGTACCGCGGGCGCCATGCGCGCATCATCGAAGTCGACGAAATGCGGGGTATCCTCGCGCCACAGGATATTGCCGCTATGGCAGTCGCCGTGCACTCGAATGGTTTCGATTTCGCCCACGGTTGCAAAAACCGCATCGAGTTTGCGCAGCAGATCGGCACTCAGGGTGTCATAGGGGATCTTCAGCTCCGTCGGGATAAACCGTCCGCCGATCACCGTTACCGCTTCATAGCCGAAAGTCTGGCGGTCGATTGATGGGCGGTGTACGAATGGACGGCTCGCACCGGTAAGATGGATACGGCCGAGCAGTCTACCCAGGATCAGCAGATTATCCAGGTCGTCGATATCTGGTGTACGGCCGCCCCGGCGCGGATATAAGGCAAAGCGGAAATCTTCATACTGAAAAAGACTCCGGCCACTCTCCTCGATAAGCGGCGCAACGACCGGGATCTCGTTGGCGGCAAGCTCAAAACAGAACGCGTGCTCTTCGAGGATCTGCTCGTCGGACCAGCGCGCTGGCCGATAGAATTTGACGATTAGCGGTTCTCCTCCTTCGATCCCAATCTGATAGACGCGATTCTCGTAGCTGTTCAAGGCGAGCAGTCGGCCGTCACTCAGATAACCGTGCTGTTCTACCGCATCGAGTATGAAATCAGGCGTCAATCTATCGAACGGGTGAGTTGTGTCTTCGGGCACTGCTTTTGCATCCAATTCTAAACCTTGGAACCATTCTACCTCGCCCGCGCGGGTCTTTCGCCGGCAGCGATAGGCCCCATTGGTCGTGTGGCTCCGCCCTCTTCACCGCGCGGCCGGCGAGCGATACCAATGGAATTTCAAGAATTTGGCGCACCTGCCGATAACCGGCCTATAGGTGACCCCCATGGCCAGCGTTCAAAACATCGATATCCCGGCGGCGAACGCCGAACAGCACACGAACCCGGCGGCAGACGATCGGCCGCGATCGGTAGCTACGCCTGTCTCCTATCGATACCACCGTAGCGAACTATTCGCGAACGAGACACCGTTCCAGGAGGGTGATGACAGCCTTGGGGACCATTGGTCTGTTCCCTGGTCGGACCTGATGATGGTCATGTTTGTCCTCTTCGCTGCACTGCTTGCCGCGAAGATGAACCAGCCCGACATCGAGATCCGGGACAAAACGCAACCCGTGCCCGAGATCGCGGAGATCGAGAAAGATCGAGTCGTCAAAGAGGAGCTCCTGTCCCGTCAACCATCGTTTGAACCGTTGATACCTATCAACGTATTCGACCGCAGCCAGGACGCTATCGGCGAAACACAACTGCAAAATGTCGAGGTTGCCTTGCTCGACGACAAGTCCGTGAAGGTGAGTGTGCAGGGCCCGATGTTCTTCGAACGCGCTAAGGCCAATCTTCGCCCTGAAGTCACCGAATTTCTCGACCGGCTCGCTCTCGTGATCCAGCAGACCCCATATCAGGTCCATGTTGTCGGCCATACGGACAACAACCCGATCAAGACAGCAAGCTTTCCGAGCAACTGGGAGCTTTCACTAATCCGCGCAAGTCGCGTTGCGCGGCACCTGATACGCGCCGCATCGCTAGACCCGACGCGTTTCGTCGTCATGGGCAGGGGCCAGCACGACCCCGCTTTCCCAAACGAGGACGAGGCGAAACGTGCGCTGAACCGCCGTGTGGAAATCATTATCACCCGCGAGATCGCCCACGAGAGAAACGAGGAGGAGGAATAAGATGAGTACGTACAACTGGATGGGTGTCGTACTGTTTGCCGGGATCTACGGCGCAACATTCATGTTCACCGACAACGCCGCCTTGATGTTGAATGGTATTGGCTTGAGCGTTGTCCTATCCGGTACGCTCGGTGCGATATTTCTAAGCTATCCATTCGATGATATTCGCACCGCTTTGAAGGTCGCACACAATACCTACTCGGGAAACATGCTGACGCCCGAGCGAATCATCGCGATCCTTCGCGAACTCGCGGTGCGTACGCGTACCAACGGTGTACTCGCGCTTGAAGATTTTAGCGAACAGACAACGATCGGTTTCCTCAAACGAGCGTTAAACCTGCTCGTCGATGGATTCAAGGACGAAGAACTTCACGAAATATTGCACACGGAAATGTTTTATTTTAAACAGCGTCGCATCCAGCACGAACGTATGTTTCGGCATGCGGCCAGACTTGCACCAGCATTTGGTGTCGCAGGCAGCGTTATCGGACTCATCGCGATGCTGACCGGGATTGGCAACCCTGATGTAATTCTGAAATCGATACCGATCGCACTGACCTCGACCTTGTACGGAATCGTTCTGAGCAACTTCGTTCTGACACCGATCGCCGAAAGCATTCACGCCAAAACCGAGCGCGAATTGTTGTTGCAGAAGCTGGTTTCCGACGGCATTATCGCTATTCGCCGAGAACCCAACCCCGTCCGCCTCGCAACCAAGCTCGAATCATTTCTGACACCGGCCGCACGGCACCATGAAAATCGCTCGATAGACGAATTGCGCGACGGCATTCGCGGGCTGCATTCACACCCACAATAGTTTTTCGAACATTGCCCCCCGGCTGTTATCTATCGAGTTTCGTCATTGTCGACCCTGTGGGTCAGGCTCTACATCAGGCCTTCGTTGTCCGGCACGAAACCGTCGACCTGCCTGCGCACACCCGCCGTATCCACCCCCGATCCCGATAAGTTTATGCGTGAACGGGTTCCTATCCAACTGGCGTTACAGCTGCCGGCTCAGAATAGGGCGAAAAATATTAATACCTGCGTAGGCTACCGCCCCGCAGGGGGCAAGAAGGTCTACTACGGCTGCCACTTCGATTGGCGGGAAACGCCGAATGCGCTTCCGATCCTCGAAGACCTCACCGCCTATACGCTCGATCGCTTTGACCAAGAACTCGAGAGCGCCAGCCACTGGCCTGCACTCCACATCGCAGCGGTGCTCGCTCACTTGAGCTAGCCCCGGATCTTGGTCGCAAAGTCCGCGATCCGGTCTAGATTTGTCAGTACTGAATCGCGATCTTCAGCCGCCACGGCGAAGATCATGTCTGTATAGCCCTCGGCAATGCGCGCGTTGGCCTCGGCTTCATTCATCGGTGCCATAAACAGACCTAAGCCGATCTCCGAGAAATCCCGTCCGCGTCGTTCGCAGGCGCTCTTCAGCATCTCGATTGTACCGCCGCCGGGCCGGCCATTGATCGGCATCCAGCCATCGGCATAATCCGCCACGCGATCCGGTGTCCATTTGGAATTTGCCCCAAGCCAAATCGGCGGGCCGCCCATTTGGCTTGGTTTGGGGTATGACCACATGGGGTCGAAATCGACAAATTCCCCATGAAACTCGGGTTCGTCTTCGCACCAGATCGTTTTCATTGCCATGATGCGCTCGCGCAATACCTTCCAACGTGACTCAAAGCGGGTGCCATGGTTCTCCATTTCATCGGCATTCCACCCGGCACCGATCCCCAACAGGACACGCCCATTGGAAAGTAAATCCAGCGAAGCAACTTCTTTAGCGAGCGTGATCGGGTCGCGTTCGGTAACCAGGCAAATGCCAGTCGCAAGCGTGATACGCTCAGTTACCGCCGCGCACGCCGCAAGCGCCACCAGGGGGTCGTAGGTGCGTTTGTAGAATTCGGGCACGACCCCGTCGGCCATGAAGGGTGATGTTGAACCAACGGGAATATGCGTATGCTCCGGCAGGAACAGCGCATCCAATCCTCTTTGTTCAACGGCCAGCGCCAATTCCACGGGTTGGATCGTCTTGTCGGTCAGAAAGATGATAATGCCACAACGCACCATTTCTAGATCACTTCAGCCCACAGCCGAGAGTAGGCATAACACTCGGCTGTGGGCGAAGAAAAAAAGCGTCCCTTCAGCCACAATGTAAATGGCAAAATGCCGTGTGCTCTATGGTCTCCGCACCGCTATCGTAGATAGGGATCTCGTCACGGCACGCCTTGGCTTTTGTGATAGTCCTACCATAAGGACGCCGGAATACGCGCAACGGCCGGTAAGATGTGCGGCCACAATCAGGCCAATGATTTAAATACCGCATCGAGGCTGTCCTTGGCATCGCCAAACAGCATCTGTGTGTTGGAGCGGAAGAACAGTGGATTATCAACGCCCGCATAACCAGTGGCCATACTGCGCTTGAGGACGATCGCGGTCTTCGCTTTCCAGACCTCGAGAACTGGCATTCCCGCGATGGGGCTGTCCGGTTCGTCCTGTGCCGAGGGATTGACGATGTCATTAGCGCCGATCACGATGGCCACATCGGTTTTAGGGAAGTCGTCGTTGAGTTCGTCCATTTCCATCACGATGTCGTAAGGCACGCGGGCCTCCGCGAGCAGCACGTTCATGTGTCCCGGCATCCGTCCCGCCACCGGGTGGATCCCGAAGCGAACCTCCTTGCCTTTCGAGCGCAGCGACTCGGTGAGTTCGTAGACGATATTCTGCGCATGCGCCACTGCCATGCCGTAGCCCGGCACAATGATGACGCTTTCGGCCTGGTCCAGCAACTCGGCGGTTTCTTCTGCCGAGATGGGGACTGCCTCGCCTTCGTACGTCGTCACCGTACCGCCCGAGGTTCCGAACCCGCCAGCAATAACGCTGATAAAATGACGGTTCATGGCACGACACATGATGTAGCTCAGAATGGCGCCGCTCGAACCCACCAGGGCGCCGGTAACGATCAGCAGATCGTTGGAGAGCATGAAGCCAGTTGCAGCCGCGGCCCAGCCCGAATAGCTATTCAACATAGAGACGACGACCGGCATATCGGCACCGCCGATCGCCATAACCATATGTACGCCGAAGGCGAATGCGATCAGGGTCATGAATATGAGCGCCCACACCGCGGCGCCAAACGATGCGTTACCGACAAATATGGCCCCGAGCCAGATACAGACCACTAAAATGCCAAGGTTGATCAGATGGCGCGCTGGCAACAGCATGGGTTTGCCGTCGATATCACCACGGAGCTTACCGAACGCGATCACTGAGCCGGTAAACGTGACTGCCCCGATCAGGATCCCGAGGTAGATTTCGACCTCGTGGATCGTCTTTTCTACGCCCAAAAATTCGTGCGAATGATCGAAGAAGGTCGCGAAACCGATAAGCACGGCGGCAAGCCCGACAAAACTATGCAGGATCGCGACGAGTTCCGGCATTTGCGTCATCTGTACGCGCGAAGCGACGAACGTACCCGCCGCGCCGCCCGCGAGCATCATGAAGACAAGCACAACGTAGGAGCTGACTTGATTGCTGAAAATTGTCGCGATGATTGCGATGGCCATCCCGATGATGCCGTAGACGTTTCCGCGTCGGGCGGTCTCCGGGTGGCTTAGGCCCCCGAGGCTCAGGATGAACAGTACGGTTGCTGCGATATATGCAGCGGTAAGGATTCCAGACGCCATGACGATCCCCTATTTTTGAAACATGCGCAGCATGCGCTGAGTAACCAGAAAGCCGCCCGCGATGTTGACCGAGGCGATGAGGATGGCAATGCCGGCGAACAGTGTGATAAAGAACGAACTGGTAGAGATTTGTAGCAGCGCCCCGATCACGATGATGCCGCTGATCGCATTGGTGACACTCATCAGCGGCGTATGCAGCGCAGGTGTAACATTCCAAATCACCTGATAGCCGATAAAGCAGGCGAGCACGAACACCGTAAAGTGAGACATGAACGCCGCGGGCGCCACGAAGCCCAGGCCCCATAGCGCCAGGCCGCCGCCGACCAGAATCGCCAGTGAGGTCCATTGGTCTCTTTTGGCATCTTCCTCCGGCGTTGATGCCGGTACCGGTGGTGGTGCGGCAGGCTTCGGGGGCGCCGCGGACAATTTCGGCGCCGGTGGCGGCCAGGTGATCTCGCCCTCCTTAATCACCGTTGTCCCCC
>DAOWDI010000061.1 GCA_030639105.1 Gammaproteobacteria bacterium
AGCACCGAATTGTCTCTCGACGTCATCGAGAGCTGCCTGGCGTTTTGCGCGGGAAAAGGGTCGCAGGCAGTCGTCCTGGCGATACCAAATGCCGTTTCCAAAGGTGAGATCGACGCACTGCTTTCTCGGCCGCAGTTGAAGGGGGTCGTAGTCAAGCAAGGATCGGCGGCTGGGGACGATGCGTGGGCGAAAGTCGGGTATTTTATCCCCGAGGATTACAACTGGAAGCTGCCGCAGGTGAAGGCGACGACGGTAGCCTACTTGGCGCCGCGCCGTGAAATCAGTTTCAGAATGGTCACAAAGGCGCTATTACAAGGCGTGTTTTGGCTCGTGTACGCGTCTCCCGGTGAGTGGCGACGCGAGCACACCCTCGTCTTTCTGCTCGTCCGGATCCGGGAACGGTTGATGATAGAGGTTGAAAATTGCTACCGCAGGATCCGCAAACCGATCAGGCGGGTGTACCGTACCGCGGTTACGGCTTCACTCAAGAGGTACGGCTCAACACCCCAGGTCAATGCGTTCGCCCGGCTCCTGGCACGCAAACTGCAACCGTTGGTGCTGTATCTCGATCGGCGTTATGAGCGGCCTTTCACGACAGCACTCCAAGCGCGGTGTGTACCGCTGCTGGCTCCCCATGAGTTCGTGCCCGGGCGAATTGTTTTGACGAATGCGTCGCTTGCCTGGGGCGGTGCCGAACGACAGGTAGTCAATACGCTAACGGGCCTGAAGCGGCGCGGGCACGGCGATCTTCTGCTGCTGTGCGAACACCTGCACGACCGGCCGGAACATGATTTTTTTTACTGGCAACTCGAGAATGAAGGGATCAAGGCCCGCGAAATCAGGCGAATTTTCGATATCCCCTCGGTTGGGAACAATGATGCAATCGCAGAGCTTGCGCGCGCGATGGACGATGCCCCCAAAAATCTGCGCGACGATATTCTTGCTTTCGTTGTCGAGTTTCTTGAATCGAAGCCGGAAATAATTCACGCGTGGCAAGACTCCACGAGTATCAAGGCCGGCTATGCGGCGGCGTTGGTCGGTGTACCGAATATCATTCTGAACGGCCGTAATATGGCGCCTTATAACTTTGCCTATTTTCTGCCGTACATGCGCAGAGCTTATGCTGTGCTATCGCGGCGGCCGAACGTCCGGTTCATCAATAACAGCCGCGCGGGCGCGGCCGACTACGAAGGCTGGCTGGATCTGGTCCCTGGAACCGTCAATGTTTTGTTCAATGGTCTGCACGGCGATACCCTGAAACCCGTAACGGGGTCTCAACAGCAGGAATATCGCCGGCAAATCGGGATCCCCGAGCATGCCAGAGTGGTGGGTTCGATTTTTCGTCTCTACGAGGAAAAGGGCCCGTTGCTGTGGGTGCAGACGGCGGCGCTGGTTGCGAAGAAGGTACCGGATGCCGTTTTTCTCCTGGTCGGCAAAGGGCCATTCGCCGAACGTATTCGTGAGGAGGCGGCGTCGCAGGGGATCGGTGATCGGATATTCATGCCGGGAACCGAACAGCGTGCGGAGTTGCCGCTATCGGTAATGGACGTTTTCCTTCTGACCTCGCGCCTGGAAGGGACGCCGAACGTATGCATTGAAGCGCAATGGATGGGCGTGCCCGTCGTGGCGCCCGATGTCGGCGGTACCGGAGACACCGTACTGAACGGTGAGACGGGATGGATCGTCAATCCACGAAATAAACGATTATTGGCCGAAAAGGTAATAAGCGTACTCGAGGATGAGGGCTGGTCGGCCGAGGCGCGGCGACGTGCCCCCGTGTTCGCGCGCGAGCGCTTCGGCTTCAATCGCATGATCGACGATTCGATAATGATGTACGGTCTGGAAAAAGCCGGGACGCAGGGAGATGCCACGCAAGCTTCGGGGCACGGGCTCGAGTCGGGATCGATATGAATAGGGCTGACCGGCCAGCAGCAATCGATGATGGGAGCGGGTAATGACGACTGAAAGATTCGGCTTCGGCGAGAACTGGGCCGATTACATTGAGCACAACTTCAGCGAGGAACGCCTCGAGATCTCGAAAAGCTATTTGCTCGAGTTCTTGAAACTACCGAACCTCGAAACCCGGACATTTCTGGATATTGGCTGCGGTAGCGGACTCCATTCGCTCGCCGCCTATCGCGCGGGCGCCGCGCAAATTGTCAGTTTCGACTACGACGAGAATTCAGTTGCCACCACCGAGAAACTACGTGAATTCGCAGGCAGCCCGGATAACTGGTCAGTTCGTCAGGGGTCGGTACTCGATCGAGTCTATATGGAATCGCTGCCGAAGGCCGACGTTGTTTACAGTTGGGGTGTTCTCCATCACACCGGGGAAATGTGGACGGCGATCGAGAACGCCGCGATCCCCGTGGCGGAGAACGGCATGTTTTACATCGCGCTATATACCACCGATGTCTACATCAACCCGACTCCGGAATATTGGCTCAAGATAAAGCGAAGTTACAACGAAGCCGGAACGCTCAAAAAACACCTGATGGAGGGGGCCGATAGTGACCGCA
>DAOWDI010000265.1 GCA_030639105.1 Gammaproteobacteria bacterium
GCAAGTTCGGCGATCCGGATGAACGCCTGGCGCGTCTTATCGCGGCGTAGATCTCTGAGCAGGAATTCGATAGTCGCCTCGAAGTGGAGATTCTCCACATCGATACCGAAGGAGTTGTGTCCCTTCGCCATGCGCTTGCCGATCCACTGCACCATCGCGGGCGACATACCGAGCCACTTATACTGCTCGATGGCCTGGTCGCTATCTGGGAAGAACATTGAAATCATGTCCACCCATCGAGCGCCGGTGCCTTGCTCCAACGCGTTATAGAATTCGCCGATGATTGCTCGGCTACTGAGTGCTTCAAGACCCATGATGATTACCTCAACTATATGGATTTAGGGTTAGCCGTTAATCGACGGTTTAGGTGAGCGCCGCGCGAACTGCAACAGCATCGAATTCCACGACACCGATACCGCTGGATACGAAGCGAGAAACCCACCCGATCAGCGAATTGGCGGTCGACGTCAGCGTGAACGTATCGTCATCGCTCGCATACACGGCGACTCGATCATTCGCGGTTATCGCTAGCGACCCGATGGGTAGCTGAACATGTCCGCGTTGGCGGACTTGAACGTTCTTTGCACCGGCGGCGCCGGCGGAATTGTCGACAGTCTGTTGCGCGAAACCGAGAAACACGTCGCCGGCGACGAGCGGGCGGGCATAGCCCGAGGCGTTCTCGCCAACAGCGGCGCCCTCATAGATGATGTCACTCGCGACGACGGGATATTCCTCGAACAAGCCATCGCCGTAGGCGCGCGGCTTTGCATTGGCCAATGTGGTCATATCGATCTACCTCTGATGATTGATTAATAGAAAAAGTGCGCTTAACGATGACTCAAGACGCGCGCCTGCCCATTCGCTTCGGCTTTGCGAAACGCGGCATAGCGTTCAAACGACCCGGAGAACTCCGCTCGCACATCGGCGTCCTTTTCCCAAGCTGCCTTGACCTGCTCATCGAACGGCAGATCATCCGCAGCGGTAGCACCCTCGGCACCGCCGGATGCAGCTGGGTCAATCACATCGATCGCGGTCGCGTCGGCACAGATATCGGTGCGCATTTGACTGCGCTTTTTCTGCTCTGCCTCGAGCACTAGCTCAGCTGCTTGCGCCCCGGTCGTTTCCCCGTCGTATTTCAGCGATGCGATCAACGCCTCGTGACCCGGCATCGATTTCGACTCGACCGCCAGGATCCGCGCGCGTTCATCGACCACACCAGCCGCATGACCTTCCTCGAGCGCCTCTTTAACCGATGCCCCGGAGACATCCAGCGCTTCCGCATACCCGAAAGCCCTGAAATGTTCGGCAATCGCCGGATGACCATTCGCAATCAGTTCGATTGTGATCTCCGGCGAGTTTGCAGTTTCTTTAGTACCCATCACACTACCTCGCTTGTTGTCGCCGGACAGTCCGGCAAGAATAGATTCAAAATCGCCCAAAGCATCGGCCATACCGGCGGCCACTGCGTGAGCACCGACGAGCGAACCACCGGCGCCGAAGCGCTCGATCACATCGCTGGCCTCGAGGCCTCGAAACGTTGCTACCGACTCGATGAACACCTGCGCCAGGTCATCGGTCAGGCGTTGAAACTCGCTGCGTCCAGCCTCCGATGTAGGATCGGGATGTTTGCGCGGCGACTGACTCGAGACGAATTCGATCGCCCCGCCTTTCGCCGGTGCATTGACCGCAAGCAGAGTACCGATGCTTCCGACCAGTGCGGTTTGCTGGACGATGACCGCGGACGCTGCACTGGCGATCCAGTACGCCGCGGATTGTCCTTGCGCCGATATGTATGCCGTCACCGGTTTCACGCGGGCGCCCGCATGGACCTGATCGGCGAATTCGCTGATCCCCGGAACCTGGCCGCCGGGAGAATCGATCTCCAACAAAATCGCATTTACCCGACGGTCCTCGACCGCGGCCGCGAAATCCCGCGCCAATATCTCGACGGATGTCGCGCCGCTGATCCGTGTGAACACATTGGCGTATCGAAAGATCGGACCCCGCACCGATAGGACTGCAACATCTCCGCGCATCGTAACGGCGCTCGTCGTATCCAGACGCTCCCCGGCCTTCGTCGCCAGCGCTTCGGGCACTTCATTGACTCGTGCAGCAATTGTGCAGATCTGATACAAGGCCTCAGCGGTGATCGCCCACGGCGCCGCCGCGATCGCCTTCGCGACTCGTTCATCCACATCCATCGTCACATCCTCTCGTCATCGATATCGTCAGGAGGGGTCAGCTCGGACCCAGTCGGTTCGGCGCCGGCCGGCGACAATGCGATCTCGCGGTGCCGTTGCTGCAGGTTCGCGGCGTAATCGCCGCCGTTGTACATGAGCGTTTCTTCCTGCAGGGTCGTCAGATTGATGTCGAGACGCTCGCGCACCCCTTGTGCCTCACGATGTGGATCGAGTGCGCCAGGCCCGTCGCCGGTCCACATTGCGCCGCAATAAGCGCGCCTTATCATCGGGTCGTCGAAAAATCCAGGGGCAACAACGCGCCCCATTGATACGGCCTCACGCAACCATTCCTCATAGATCGGCTGGCAAAACCGTCGGGAGATAAAGGTACGGCGATACCGAAAGTATTTCCACGCCATCATGATCGCGGCGCGCGATGCGGAGTAGCTCGCACGAAAGTGCATCACCAACATTTCGTAGGGCATGCCGATCGCCGCGCCGATTTGGCGAAGCAACGCGACCACGAAATCATCAAACGCCTGGTTCGGCCGTGAAGGATCGGCGATCGATATCTTTTCGCCCGGGTTCAGCCCGACGACCAGGCCGCTACCGAGCTTCTGATCCCACGCGGCACTGGTGTCCGTGGTTTCATCCGCCGGATCTACTGCGTCGAGACCCGCACCGTCTTCCGATTCCATGAAGACGGTAAACAGCGAGGCCAGCACCGCGGCATCGATTTCCGACTGCGAATAAGTCGTCAACCCTTTAAAGGTCTCAACGACCGGCGCAAGGATCGGCA
>DAOWDI010000178.1 GCA_030639105.1 Gammaproteobacteria bacterium
AGCTGCTCTTGGCCGACGAGTTCTTCCAACGAGGTTGGTCGCAGCCGATCCGCCAGCGGGCGATCAGCGCCGTCCATGGCAGGGTTATCGATCGACATCGCCCCGCGCCAGTACGGCGATCAACTGCAGCGGTCGGCGTTAATGGCGGGCACCTGTCACCACATCAACCCCCGGCGGGGGGAGGAAGCGGAATCGTTCCGGATCGATCTCAATATTGCGTTGTACACCATCAAAGCGGATCGAGGTCAGTTGATTGAGATTATCGCGCAGCTTCATCCCCCGGATCCCGTCATTATCGAGACCTATTTCGATCGTCGCATATTGCATCGCATCGCCGCGGGGCGTCAGCGACACCCAGGCAACTTGTTCTTGCGCAGTCAATTCGACAATCTCGTAGTGGCGTTCCAGGTCGACCTCACCAACCAGCAATGCGGCCGGCGAACCGGTAGCGCCATCGTCCAAGGGATTGATACTCACTTGCTCTAGATCCGCATCATAGACCCACAAGGTTGTTCCGTCGGTAACGATCAGCTGGCTGTAGGGCCGTTGGTACTCCCAGCGAAACTTCCCCGGTTTGGAGATAGCGACTTCGCCTTCGGCAGTCTCCAGCAACTCGCCATACTCGTCGTACAGCTGCTGTTCAAAGTGCGCGTTCAACGTTGTGAGTTCGTCGAGAAAACTTTCCAGGCGCGCGCGTCCTGCCGCATCGTCTTGAGCGACAGCACCGTGCATCACGGCAAACACGATAAAAAAGCAGAGTTCTCGCAACCGGCTAAAGGTGCCCTAAAATCAGTCTTTCGGTGGTGGCGGCGCCAGTATCTCGCGCGACCCATTGGATTGCAACTCACCGACGACACCGGCGCGCTCCATTTCCTCGACCATACGCGCAGCGCGGTTATAACCGATTTTCAGCCGCCGCTGAACCCCCGAAATCGATGCCCGACGGGTCTCGGTAACAATCCGTACTGCCCGGTCATAGAGTTCGTCCACATCGTCGGCACCACCGTCCAATCCCCCGATAGCAGCTTCGGGCAGATCACTGGGTCCCGTCAACACATCCTCGATGTATTCGGGGGTGCCGATCTCCTTCAACTGATGCACGACCTTATGTACTTCCTGGTCCGATACGAACGCACCGTGAACGCGCAGCGGCACCGCCGTTCCCGGCGGCAGATACAGCATGTCGCCGTGACCGAGCAGGGTTTCCGCGCCCATCTGATCGAGGATCGTTCTGGAATCCACCCTGGATGAAACCTGGAATGCGATACGCGAAGGAATGTTCGCCTTGATCAATCCGGTAATCACGTCGACCGACGGCCGCTGGGTCGCGAGGATGAGATGGATGCCCGCTGCCCGCGCCTTCTGCGCGAGGCGCGCGATCAACTCTTCCACCTTCTTGCCGACGGTCATCATCATGTCGGCGAGTTCATCGACGATAACGACGATATACGGGAGCGGTACCAAAGTGGGCGCCTCGTCATCTTCAAGTACCATGACGAACGACGGATCGGGGATCGGCTTGTTGGCCTTGATCGCATCACTGACCTTGCGATTGAAGCCACTGATGTTGCGCACCCCCAGGGCGGCCATCAAGTGGTAGCGGCGTTCCATCTCGGCAACACACCAACGAAGCGCGTTTGCCGCCTCCTTCATGTCCGTTACGACCGGGGCCAGCAGCGCCGGGACCCCTTCATAGACCGACAGCTCCAGCATCTTCGGATCGATCATTATCAGACGCACCTCGGCGGGCGTTGATTTATACAGCAGGCTCAGGATCATGGCGTTGAGCGCCACCGATTTGCCCGCGCCCGTTGTACCCGCAACGAGCAGGTGCGGCATCCGCGCGAGGTCCACCACGGCCGGTTTGCCGCCGATGTCCTTGCCCAGCGATAAGGTCAGTTTGGAATGACTCGCGTCGTATTCCCTGGAGTTCAGGATCTCGCTCAGACTCACTATCTCGCGTCGTTCGTTCGGGATCTCGAGTCCAATCACGGACTTGCCCGGGATCACCTCGACGACGCGCACGCTGATAGTCGACAGCGATCGCGCGAGATCCTTCGACAGATTCGTAATGCGACTCACCTTCACGCCGGGAGCCGGCATCAATTCGAAACGCGTGATCACCGGTCCGGGATGGACCGCTACGACTTCGACGTCGATACCGAAATCTTTGAGCTTCAGTTCCACCTGCCGCGACATCGCTTCGAGCGCCTCGGTCGAATAACCGCTGCTCCCAACCACTGGTTCATCGAGTAGATTGAGCGGGGGCAGCGCCGTCGTAACCGGTTCATCGAACAGGATCGTTTGCTTCTCTTTTTCGACGCGGTCCCCGCTCTGAACCGCCCGGACCGCGGGTTCGATGTGCACGGGTGACCGCTGCTCATGCTTGATGGCTTCTTCTTTCACGATCGCAATCCTTTCGCGCCGGGCCCGCAGTCCCTGGATGTAATCGACGAGAATTTCGCTCCATTTTTTTGCGTGCTCGATTCCGCGCAAGGTGTAATGACCGACGCTATCCATTAACCACAACCACGACAGACCGGTGAACAAGGTGACGCCGGTAAGGAAGATAGCAAGCATCAACAAGGACCCGCCGAGATGCCCGAACACCGCCAACGATACACCACTGACGACATCACCCAGGATCCCGCCGGCGCCGTGCGGCAGTTCACCCAGCAACTCGTGAGAATGGACCCAGATCAGCCCGCAACCCGCACTCAAGGTCAGTACGAACCCGACGCCGCGCACGCTCAGGTGAAAGTAATCCCAGTCACTCTCGCCATCGCGTTCACGGAACACCAACCACCCTCCATACATGATCATGAGCGGAAAGACGTAGGCGAGCCGCCCAAACAGATACAGCGTGATATCCGCGATCCAAGCACCGACGATACCACCTTGATTACGGATCTGATCCGCTGTGCCGGTATGGGACCAACCCGGATCGGAGGGATGATGCGACAACAGGGCGATGAGCAGAAATAGCGCAACACCACCCAAGGCGATTAGGATCCCTTCTTTGACCCGTTGCAGCACTTGAGACAATACCGGTTCGGCTAAGTTTGGTCGCTTATGAACTGCCTGTGTCATTCGTTAATCCTGGTTCTCCAAAAACCTAATAACACTATGTAAGTTATGAATTTTTATAATAACGCTTATCAGCCAGAATGGCCAGAGAGCCGGAGCCTGCCGGCCACGACAAAGATCTCCGCGGTAGCGGCCGCGGCCCGGGCCGGCGGGTCCTCATAGCCGGTGATGAAATTCCTAATCATCTCCGTTACTTGCGCATGGTTGGGCATTGTCGCCTTGGTGTACTTTCTGCAGACCCATCTGATCTTCCAACCAACACGCGAACTGGGCGCCACACCAGCGGATCAGGGCCTTGCCTTCGAAGATGCCTACATCTCGACCGCCGACGGCCAGCGGCTGCATGCGTGGTTTGTCCCCCATCCGGCGGCAGCGGCGACCGTCTTATTCCTCCACGGCAATGCCGGAAATATTGCCGACCGCCCGCTCACCCTCACGCGCCTGCACGAACTCAAATTGAACGTTCTAATGCTTGAATACCGGGGCTACGGATTAGGCAGCGGAAGGCCCAGCGAGCACAGCACAGATGATGAAGTGATACCGTTCCGTTACGGACAACTACTCCTGCAGAGCGCACCCGAGCCTAAAAGCTTTTATCGGTTAGTTGACTCGCATAATGAGGCGTTCATGAAATCCGGGAGTCCCTATTACCGTCTCCTCGGCCAATTTATAGGTAGAACCGCCGATGATCCCGAGATTGACGATAAAATAGGAAGCTGATTTGCCCACAAGCTGGACACGGCCAGATTTCTTTGTTGTTAGGTTGACCCAATATTCACCTTTTGCCCAATCGACCACACCATCATCACGGCGATTGGGCAGAAATACCTACAAGCACTCGTACGATAAAATAATTATACTTCTTTGAAAATACAGTATTTTTCTGATATTCACCTGGAGTTTGGAGAATTCGACGCGCCTGATACCGACGCTGAAGTCATCGTTGCCGCCGGCGATATCGGTGTCGGTTTACAGGGCATCGAGTGGTTGAAGCAATTCGACAAACCCATTATCTATGTCGCGGGGAACCACGAGTACTACGGTGGCGACATCGTTCACACGCGGGTTGCGATTGCACAGTTGACGGTATCGTCCCAAATCCACTTTCTCGAAAACGAATCGCTTGAACTGAACGGCATACGGTTTCTGGGCGCTACGCTGTGGACCGATTACCTGCGCGGCAACCGCGCTGCGATGGAACAGGCAAAACGCCAAATGAACGACTATCAGCAGATCCGCTGCGCTTCGCGCCAGTTAACGCCGGATCAATTGTACGATATCAACTGGGAGTCACGGTTCTGGCTGGCGCGCGAACTCGATAAACCTCATCGCGGCAAAACCGTAGTGGTGACACATCATGCGCCGAGCATGCAAAGCTGTTCCCTTACCGGCACCTCGAACTACCCCGCAACGTACTGTAACAACCTCGATGATTTCTTCACACGCTTTGCCATCGATCTTTGGATCCATGGCCACATACACGCAGTTGCTGACTATCAGCAAGAGCAGACTCGTATCGTTTGCAACCCGCGCGGATATACCGGCTACCAGATCGTAGACCAATTTTCTGGAACAAGGACAATTTTGGTGTAAACGATCGGCGATTGTGATTCGCCTCGATTTGAACCAGTCTCGCAATCCCGCCCGAGCCCGGCGGCGCTTCGACGTAGTGCTGAAACGCCGCGATAACCACGTCTCCTACCAGTTGTATGCTATTCTGCTAGCTTGATAGCAATCTCAATAGGCACATGAGCAAGAAGAGGACCTACCGTGTCACCTTTCACAATCGGGACAAGGTATATGAAATTTATGCCCGTAAGGTGCACCAAAGCGCTCTGTTCGGATTTATCGAGATCGAAGATCTCCTGTTCGGTGAAAAATCCTCCATCGTTGTCGATCCCTCCGAAGAAAACTTGAAGTCCGAATTCAGCGGCATTCAACGGACGTACATACCGATGCATGCCGTGGTCCGGATCGATGAGGTCGAGAAAACGGGACACGGCAAGATCACCGAAGTATCCGGATCGGGCGAAAAAATTACACCGTTTCCCGTTTATACCGGTGGACAGGACGCGCCAAAAAGCTGACCTGCCCAACCGCTTGCCCACCGCCGGGAACAAGTACCGGGCCTCTCGACGCACGCCGCACCCGAGTTGTGATAGCATTTCTAGCACGCATCGAACTGCTGAGACAACCCTTCTCAAGAGGCTGGATTTGTGACGGAAATACGTTCCATCTTGCTGATTTTCTTATTGGTCGGCCCTTGTATCACGATGGCCGCATGGACTACCCGAGTTCCAGAGGAACCGGGCCTTAATCCGGTTGCCTACAGCGCCAACGATACAGGTCAGCGTACGGAAATCTTCCTGGGCGATCACAAGACGGTCTACCTTCGGCTAGTACTCGGCGACGGCTTCGAAGCTTTCGCCGAATCAAGCTGCCCGACATTCCAGATCGACAAACGTAAGCCCATGCACCATTTTGACATCGGTTACCGCTGTGCGGTCATAGCCAAGACAGCAACTTTTATACTCGGCCAAATTGTGGACCATGAGATCGAATCGATCATCCTTCACCGCTTTATAAACGGCAACCGGGTAGCGTTTCGCTATACGACCAACAATGGACAATATCGCGAGGCGCATTTTTCTTTGAGTAGCTCCAAGCGGGCGCTGCTGGACGCCCTCGGAAACGATACACGTGTAGGCGCCGAGTGAGCATCAGTGATGAAACTGACCGTGATCAATTCGCTCACCGAAGTTTCCGCTGGCGAGTGGAACCGTCTCAACCCGGCCGGCAATCCATTTCTATCCCATGAATTTCTGTACGGCCTTGAACTGCATGGCTGTTTGAATCCGCAAGGGTGGTATACGTCCCATGTCATCCTTCACAATTCGGACGGCCGGCTTTTCGCGGCGATGCCGCTATACCTGCGAACTAATTCATATGGTGAATTCGTGTTCGATTGGGCTTGGGCGGAGGCATACGAGCGCGCTGGCGGCCGCTATTACCCGAAATTTGTCTCGGCGATACCGTTCACCCCGGCAACGGGCAGCCGCATACTCGTGGTCGAACCCGAGGACGTCGCGATCGCACTGCCGGTATTGACAAGCACCGCGATCGAACTGCTCCAACACAATGGGGCATCCTCCTTGCACTGTCTGTTCCCGGACGATAAGCAAGCGCGGCTATTCAAGGAACTGGATTTGCTCATCCGCGAAGGCTGCCAGTTTCATTGGTTCAACCGTGACTACGATTCATTTGAGGCATTTTTGCAGGCCCTGAATTCGAAGCGTCGCAAGCAGATCCGACGCGAACGGCGGGAAGCGAACGCGCCGGGGATTGCGATAGAAGTCCTCTACGGTGATGCCATTACACCAGAGCACTGGGCCGTTTTTCACAAATTCTATTGCTCGACTTTTTACCGCAAGTGGGGCGAGCCACGCTTTACGGAGTCTTTTTTCCGCTACCTCTCCGAGGCGATGCCACAGGCCCCGCTGCTGATATTAGCTAAATATGACGAAGAATACGTCG
>DAOWDI010000167.1 GCA_030639105.1 Gammaproteobacteria bacterium
CGGCGTACCCGGAATGACCTGGCCATCAATCTCGAAATCGCTATAGATCGCATCGGCCGCTGCGACCTGCTCTGGCGAGAGGCACGTCTCCGACGCTTCGCTGGCGCAGGCCAGGCTCGCGACGTCGAAGTCGCATTGGCGCGGATCGTTAAGGACCCCATCAGTGAGCCCGTCCAGGTCATCGCATTGCGCCATCACGGTTTCGCCAATCAACTTCAGCGCCTCCGGTCCGATGACGGGCTGTCCAATTTGTGTCGGGTCGGGGTACATGAGCTGTGCTTTGTGTATCCAGCGTGCACCCAGCTCGTGCGTCCAGTTGTAGGCGGGAGCGGCTGCAACAATGCCCTCGAAGTCCTCGGGGTAACGCTGCGCCTCCATGAGCGCCTGACCACCCCCGCGCGAACAACCTGCAAAATAGCTACGCGCAATATCCTGACCGTAGTAGTCCTCGGTCAGAGTTTTGGCAGTGACGGCTGTACGATGTACCGCCACATGACCGAAATTCACGAGTCGCTCGAGGTTGTTCAAGGCCCAGTCAGTAGCCATCGAATGCGCCTGGTGCCCGGTGTCGGTCCCGACCGTGGCATAGCCGCGTTGCAGCGTGGCCTCGGGGCTGACTGCACGCAGAGTGCGTACATATTCATTGAGTGCCAACTGGCGTGCGGCCATGCTTGCGGTCATCGAAGTCATCAATCGCCGATGACTGTCGGTAACTCTATTAGCGAAATTCGCGATACGATGACTCGGGTTGTACGTGCGGATCCGGGCTGTAAGTGCCGTGAGCCCGCTGCGATGCAGCTGCATGGTATTCAAGACGCCAGCCGGTAAACGATGCATGAGTTCGTCGATGCGCTGGTAGTACTGTTCCAGGCGCCGTCCCGGGTGTTGCAGCCGAGCGCTCAAATACTGTAATTGGCTCCGCCGGTTGGAATTTGTTCGCCGCACCGCTTTGCACAGACGCGCTTGGGCCATTTCCAGCGAACGCATAGCCTCGTCGCGGTCTGGGGAGCAGACCTCGGCGCTGGCTGATGGTGTCGGGGCGCGAGCATCGGCTACCAGGTCCGCGATGGTGAAATCTATCTCGTGGCCGACGGCTGAAACTACGGGGATTGCAGAGGTAAAAATAGCGCGCGCGACACTCTCTTCGTTGAATGGCCATAGGTCTTCGAGCGAGCCTCCGCCGCGTGTGATGATCAGAACATCACATTCGTGGCGCGAGTTCGCTCGGCGAAGCGCTCTAACCAATTCCGGAGCCGCCTTGGCGCCCTGGACGGGTGAAGGGTAAAGCACGACTTCGATAGTGGGATTGCGTCGTTTCAAGACGGTCAAGATGTCCCGGATTGCGGCACCACTCGGCGATGTAACTACCCCGATCCGAGTTGGCCAGCTGGGGATTTCATGTTTACGATCCACCTCGAATAATCCCTCGGCTGCCAACTCCCTCTTAAGCTGCTCAAACTTCATGCGCAGCAAGCCTTCTCCGGCGAGTTCCAGATGTTCGACGACTAGCTGGAATTCTCCACGCGGCTCGTACATGCCGACGCGCGCTCTGGCGATGACATAGGATCCTTCGGCAGGCTCGAATGCGACCAGATTGTTGCGTGATCGGAACATTGCCGAGCGAACCTGCGCTGACTCATCCTTCAGCGAAAAATACCAATGACCTGAGTGCGGGCGGGCAAAGTTCGAGAGTTCACCCTCGATCCAAATTGTCCCGAATTCACGCTCTAGCAGCCCGCGCGCCTCGCCGGTCAGGCGGGAGACGGTATAGATATCGCGCCCCCCTTCAGGGTCGGCGGCGCTTGATCGGGGTCGATTGTTCAAGGCTCGTTTACCGGTGCTGGGCCAGCCCATATAATTCAACATCCATATTCTATGAGATCCACTCAAAACATGCGCATTTCCGGAGAAGCGCTCACCTTTGACGACGTTCTATTGGCCCCCGATTTCTCGGACGTTCTCCCGCGCGAAGCTGATTTGGGGTCGCGTCTTACCCGCGGGATCGAACTTCAGATCCCGCTGGTTTCCGCTGCTATGGATACCGTTACCGAGGCCCGGCTTGCCATCACGCTGGCACAGGAAGGCGGCATTGGCATCATCCATAAGAATATGGAGCCACAGGAACAGGCCCAACACGTCCTGGAGGTCAAGAAATACGAAAGCGGGGTGGTTCGAGACCCGATTACCGTACCCCCGGATATGAGCATCGGTGATGTCCTCGCGTTGACCCGTGCACGGCGGATATCCGGGGTGCCGGTCGTCAACGGCGATAAGTTGATCGGCATTGTGACCAGTCGTGACCTGCGCTTCGAGACTAGGTTCGACGAGCCTGTCAGCGAGGTCATGACACCGCGCGAACGGCTGGTCACGGTCGGGGAAGACGCACGGAAGGAAGAAGTGATCGCGTTACTGCATCAGCATCGGATCGAGAAGGTGCTGGTCATTAACGGCGATTTTGAATTGCGCGGAATGATAACGGTCAAGGACATACAGAAGGCTGATGAATTTCCAAATGCCTGTAAGGATTCCGACCAGCGGCTGCGCGTCGGGGCTGCCGTCGGCACAGGGACGGGTACGCACGAGCGCGTCGACGCCCTGGTCCATGCCGGGGTCGATGTGGTCGTGGTAGACACGGCTCACGGGCACTCAAAGGGGGTGCTCGATACCCTCAAATGGATCAAAAAGACTTATCCGGACATGGAGGTGATCGGCGGCAACATCGCCACCGCCGATGCGGCCGACGCCCTGGTTGCGGCCGGAGTAGACGCGGTGAAGGTCGGTATCGGGCCGGGCTCGATTTGCACCACGCGCATCGTAACGGGTGTTGGTGTGCCGCAGATAACGGCCGTGGCGGAGGTGGCCGAACGGCTGGCCGGAACCGGGGTTCCGCTGATATCCGATGGTGGGATCCGCTATTCGGGTGACATCGCCAAGGTGCTGGTTGCTGGCGGTCACGCGGTCATGATCGGTGGCCTGTTTGCCGGCACCGAGGAGGCGCCGGGAGAGGTTGAACTCTATCAAGGGCGTTCCTATAAATCATATCGTGGCATGGGGTCTCTCGGCGCCATGTCGCAGGCGCAGGGGTCATCGGATCGTTATTTCCAGGAAGCCGGCGAGATCGAGAAACTGGTACCGGAAGGCATCGAGGGGCGCGTCCCGTATAAGGGGGCGCTGAGCGCTATCGTACATCAGATGCTCGGCGGCTTGCGTGCGGCGATGGGTTACACCGGATGTAAGAATATGGATGAATTCAGAACGAAGCCATGCTTCCTGCGGATCTCGGCGGCGGGTATGCGCGAAAGTCACGTGCACGATATCCAAATTACCAAGGAAGCGCCGAATTACCGAGTCGATTGACAGGTCTCGAGACGTGGGAACGACGGCGGCACAAAGAATCGCACCGGCCGTTGCGCCGGATATCCACGCCGACCGTATTTTAATCCTGGATTTCGGTTCGCAGTACACCCAGTTGATCGCGCGCCGGATCCGCGAAGCGGGTGTCTATTGCGAGATCAGACCCTATGACCTCGATGCGGATACTGCTCGCGGGTTCGGTGCGAAAGGCGTAGTCCTGTCCGGGGGGCCGGAGTCGGTGAACGAGGGATCGGCGAGACCGTAACCAGCGATCAGAGCCACCACCAGGGAGACCAGTCCCAGAATCACTTGCCGACTGAGGTTGAATCGAGGGAGCTGGTAGTGACGCTGGGCCGACCGACGGGAGTCATTCTGGCTCTGC
>DAOWDI010000212.1 GCA_030639105.1 Gammaproteobacteria bacterium
GACTACGTCTACTCCAGGCCGAGGGTGAAAGAACTCCCCGTCAAGACTGAACGGGCAGCGCATCCGCAAGGCGATGTGGTCGACACAAGCGCTGTTGTAGGTCGCGGTGGGCAGTACACTCTTGTCGCGGCCGTACAAAAGCCGATAGGTATGCCGTAGGATCCCATTGGCTGGCGAACGGATACTCGTGAATGCAAGCCCGCCACCGCCTCGACCCCAAAAGGGCGAACTACCGAGAGCAATGCGCTTGAGCGTCGTCACCAAGACCAGGCTGTAGCGCGACCCTGGTTCGCCATGGCCGTCCAGACTGATGCCGAGGGTCTCACCGGACAACACCTTGTCACGTCCGCACGCAACACCGGCGAGTACATAAGCGAGCGTCAACGCACCGGCGATTGGATCGGGGATCCATGTCTGCGGGAATAACCGCCGATGTAGGGCGATTGCTTCGCAGATCGCCGCCGTCCCGAACAACATCCCGATAATTGCGGATCCTTCGGGCTCAAAGCGCACGCGGATCAGCCGCCGCGTCTCGAAGTGACGAGCGATCTGTCCACGCGCGGCGAGCGCCAGCAGACGCCGCAACGATTTGACCCGGTCGCCGGCCAAGCCAACATCACCGGCGATCGTATTGGACGTCCCGCCGGGTAGAACGGCCAGGATTGGATGGTCCACAAAGATGCGGTGCTCGTAGATTTCGGTAAGCACGGCACTCACGGTGCCATCGCCCGCGTTGATGACGAGAAGCTCAACGCCGGCCGCGGCGAATGTCTTGAGGACGTCTTTAAGCGAGCTGAAATCAGGCAGTTCCACATGCATCAAGTCTTCGCGTTGGGCAGCAAATTCTCTTACCCGACGTAAATCCTTTAGATTGCGCCGGCTCAAGGGGTTGCTGAGGATGCCGATCTTCATTACCGCGGATGGGACATAGTCAACATGTTGCCGTGCGGTTCGCCCCGCAACGGGTCGCGCTTGGGGATAGCGTCATTCCTCGATAGCGACGGCCGGGCGCACAATGCGACTATAAGGTGACATGTTCGAGTCGAAGATGTAGCGCAAAAGTACCGCCGTCCAAGACTGGTAGGACGTGAGTTTGTCATAGAACTCGGATGCCAGCCGCTTGAGCTTCGGCAAATTATTCCACGGTACCGTCGCGAAGTCGTGATGCTCATTGTGGTAACCCATATTGAAGCAGGTCTTGTTCAGCAGCCCGTAGTATGAGTAGGTCTCCTGTCCTTCCTGCGTCAGATAATGTTCCTGGATCCAGCGTCCGCCTACGGGATGGAGCCCTAAGGCGAACAGGGTCGAAAGCAGGAGATAGGCAAGCGCCTGGGGTCCGAGCAGCAACAGGATGATGGCATCCACCGCTATCACCGCGGCGATATTGGCGGCGATCCAGCGATCCCAAAATGCTGTTTCGGTGATCTGCATAGGGCGCAATGCCTGCGATATGGAAAAGAAAAAAAGCCAGAGTGCTTTTTTAAGGGATGAATTGCCGACCAGCCGAGCCTCCTCGTGACGAACGATATCCGGGTCCCGCAAATACTGACCCAGGAACTTGTGATGCATGAGATGGTATTTTCGAAAACCCATCGCGCTGGGGAGAACCAGGGCGAAATCGCAGAAGATACCCACCAGATTATTGGTGTGTGGCTTCTCGAAAACCATGTTGTGGGTACATTCGTGGTTCAACACATACAGCGCATGATTCAGGAACGCACCGAAAAAATAAGCCAAAAGAACAACCCAATACCAAACCAAGCCCTGCGCAAAAGCGGCCATCGCCCACTGAGTGACAACCAACAGCAGCACGCACAGGGCGGTCCACGGGTTCTTCTGTATCAAGTCCTTAACCTCGGGGTGAGCCTTTAGAATCTCGCGGCCACGGTAATGATGCACGGGCCGACCTTCGAGGTAAGTGAAATCAGAGGTCATGCGAAGCTAGACCGAATTTCTCGTTAATCGGTGCGAAGGTCTTGCCGTCAGTTGGATTGCAGAAAGAATTCCTGAGCGAGACAAATACTGCTTGCCTTTCCAAGGAGCAGCTAAACACATGTCAATCCGATGAGAAATGCGGGCTGATGTAATTCCGATGTGAGATAGATCATTGATATTCCAGGGTGATTTTCCTAAGCCGGTATCGAACCTGCACCTGATCGGCGCGCGACCGTGACGGCACGCGTTAATGACGAACCCGAGCGGTCGACTCAATAACCGGCGTTGCCAGCCGGTATTGTCGATTAATCGGATCCGGCGGTCAAACGGCTGGAGAGGTACTTCTTTTTTTAGCCTATTATTCTGCTTCGCGGGCGTTCAGTATCGATTCCACAAGCGTGAGATCAGATGGTTTATCGATGTCGATTGCCGCCTCGGCAAATGGCAATTCAACCGCGCCGGCCTCGATGCGAAGTTTGCGTGATAACATCGCCATGGCTTCAGCCAACTTGAGCCGCCCGCGCCAATAACGCACTAGAGGTCTCGCACCGAGAATGCGGATCAGCCGCCACGGATGCTTTCGCGCGGACTCCAATGTGGTCCAGAACGTCGCCGCGGTACGGGCAGCCGCCGTATTCAAGGCGAATAGATTGCAACCGCAATAGGCGGCATCGGCAAACCGCAGTATGGTCCGCGTGGATTGAGGGTAGGCCTCCAACACCAGGTTCGCACGGACCACGCCGACAGCGACATCGCCGCACTCGTGTGCGCGCTGGCAGAAGTGTTCGATCATTTCCTCATCGAGCAATGGGTGATCAGCGGTAACGATCAGCAACGGCAACGCTGCCGCCAGCGCGTCGCAAGCGCGCACGGCGCTCGCCGCCGGAGAGGTGGCCGCATCGAGACGCTCGAGTGTCCCGCGTGCGATCCGCTCCTCGATCCAGGATATCGGCCGCATTGATTCTTCGACGCACAAGACAATCCTGCTAATGCGTCGACTGGACTCCAGCGTGTCCAGAACCCGTGCGAGCATCGGTGTACCGGACACATCGACCAGACATTTGTGGCTCTTGGCGGACATAAGTGCAACGGGATCCGCCGGGCCACGGCTGCCGGCCATGACGACGGCTGTAAATCCAACACCGGCCATGTTGGCCTCGGCCTCATTCAATCCGTCTCTCCCCGGACCATCAAACTACGCGCCGCAGCATAAACAGGGCGACCAAGAACAGCATGGCCGCGGGCGCGGTGGCGGTGAGCGCTGGATTAAACTCCACCAGGAGGCCCACCTGGGCAAGGACCTGGTCGACCATATA
>DAOWDI010000149.1 GCA_030639105.1 Gammaproteobacteria bacterium
CGAAGATGCCGTCGTCATCCGATATCTTGCTCATTTTTGGATCCCCCCAGCCCACTAATCGTGTTTTGAATTTAATTCCGGTCGCACCGTTATGGGAATGTCAGGCGGCATCACCGCACGGTCGGTGGCGGTAGCGCCAGGATCTGGCGAACGGATTCGTTGCTGAACTTACTTAGTTCGCTTTCGCCAGCGTGCTTGGCGCCTGGCGCTGAGGCTTGTCCCGCTTGCTGCGAACTTGCCGAGGCGCTTGCGTGCGCCTGTTCCTTTGCCGCAATTGTATCGAGCATTTGCCGTGCACGGTCTGCTCGCTCCGAACGGGTACTGTTGCCGTGCGCGATGTCGCGGGTCATCTGTTTATACTGCTCGATCAAGTGACGGTAATCATCGGGCACCGAGGATTTCGGGATGATCTCGCTACGGATCCTTGCATAGGCGCATAAAAGGTACGACTCTTCGGTTGGTGCCAGTTCGCGTTCGTTGACCATCCCCGGGTTCTTTGGATCGTAGCCGGTTTTGGCTGTGCAGGTCTTGAGCTGCTGGTTTAATTGCACCTCCGTCGTATTGGATTGGGCGTATCCGTTCATCCAGCAGCACAGGAATGGAATAATCGTCAGCCACACAAGACGATGGTAGTCATGGATGCGCTGAAACAGCAGGTTCATCATTACGAAATTCCTTGGAATAGGCATTGAAAATGCGCGCGGCAGGTTCGACCGGGGTCAGACTCGATCAAAAATTGTTTACCGGTTTCATCGATTCTGATGCATTTAGCCTACTTTGCAAAGTCCTATTGCTTGATTCGGCCACTGAGGGGCAAAGGGGACTGGGGACGGACAAAGGGGACGGATCGTCTTTGTCCAAAGCATTCAGCCCCAGCACCGCTTTAACAGCCATGATCACGCGCCCAGCGTACCGCCGAGATTCATGATCCCTGATAGGCAATGCGGGGAGGCACCAAGAATAAGGTCAGGGTGGCCAGGGGCGGAATCGAACCACCGACATGTGGATTTCCGGTTTCCGCCGTGGGTTGACCTGCCGCGTCGGCGAAACAAGGGTCACGGCGCTTGGGAATAGTTCCAGATTTGCCGTGTGAAGATGGTATATCTTTTCAGGGTTGCTAGAATTAAGGTTTCTTGTTAAGGCCGAATCGAAGGAGGGTTGGCAATGGAGGACACCACGATGATGTCTAGCGGCAAAGAACCCGGCGAGAATACGGACGATACCTGTGGCGAAGCGGTAGCGAATGGCGCCATCGCTACCGTCAACGGCGCCAAGTGCGTTTACTACGACGGCTATTGGATACGCCGCTACGAGGTCCCAACCGACGAGGAAGCCGCCCGGCGTGAATTGATCGATGGCCTGACAAAGCGTGTGTTTCATCACGCCGAACCGGGGATCAACACGCCCGGATATAAGTTGAAGACTGCCCGGGCGGCCTATGAGCGTGAAGAAGATCTGCAACGCAAGCGGGTAAATGCCGCGATGCTGGCCGGGGCTCTATTGAACCGTGGCAGTGATATATTCGGCATCATCTTCCAGATGAAGAAGCGCGGCATCGAAATCACGGAGAACAACGAATTATTGCTCGAATGTGAGTCCTGCTTCCTGGAGGCCTTTGATTTGGGACGGCAGGTACGGCATTACAGCGGCGAAGAGGGGCTCGATGAATTGTGGGGCGAACCGCTGAAGGCCTTCTCTATCCCTATCGCGGAGTACTATGAGTCGCGCTATATAAAGATTGCGCAGACGATGGCCGCAATCGATGAGATCGTGCATAAGTTGACGCAGGTACTTCAGACCAGTACGGCATTTGATGGTGGAGTGGGCGTATTGAACGCATATGCCATCGCCGCCAAGCACGTGATCGAGACCATGAAGACCGATCCGGTAATTTTCGAGGTATGGCCGGAATTCGTCGCATCCGGGAACAATTTATCGCGGTTCCGGGGGGATGAGAGTACATCAGCTAGCCCGAAAGAGACCGTGAGGGAAGGGAATAAACTGATCCGGGAAGGTAAGAAATTGATGGAGTGGATTGCCTTCGCCCGGGTTCCCATGCCGGCAACAATGGTCAATTTCATCATTGAGTGCGATGCCTATATTGCCAAGGCGAAGCCTGTAATTGCCGCGTAGCGATGCCTTAGTACGGCGGTTTGCTAAGAGTGACTTGATTCCTTCCGCGGTTCGAGCGCACGGGTGATGTCGGCTGCGCTAAGACAACTCCAGACCATCGTCGGCGATGCCGGCTTCATTACCGATCCCGCCCAGGCTCGGACGATGTTAATCGACGAGCGCCGCCAATACGAAGGGTGCGCTGCCGCAATCATACTTCCGCGGTCCACCGCACAGTTGGCCCAAGCGGTTCGCGTGTGTTTCGATGCCGGCATTGGCATGGTTCCTCAGGGCGGGAATACGGGTTACTGCGGCGGCGCGACGCCGGATGAGAGTGGGACGCAGGTGCTGATCAAGCTTTCACGCATGAATCATATCAGGCATATCGATGAATGCGGATTCACGTTGACGGCGGATGCCGGCGTCGTGCTTGCCGAGGCGCAACGGGCGGCCGCGGCGCATGACCTGTTGCTGCCGCTGAGCATGGGCTCGGAGGGCAGCTGCCAACTCGGGGGGAACGTTTCGACGAATGCCGGGGGGGTCGCCGTTCTGCGCTACGGTACGGCACGGGAGATGGTCGCCGGTCTCGAGGTCGTTTTGCCAGACGGGCGCATTTGGAGTGATTTGAAGGGCCTGCGTAAAGACAACAGCGGTTATGATCTAAAGCAGATCTTCATGGGCGCCGAAGGCACGCTTGGTATCATCTCCGCGCTCGTGGTCCGTCTTCACCCGATGCCGGGCGCCCGCCAGACGGCGTGGCTGGT
The DNA here is from genome assembly GCA_030639105.1 of Gammaproteobacteria bacterium. Lineage (GTDB taxonomy): Bacteria > Pseudomonadota > Gammaproteobacteria > UBA11873. The sequence goes on from DAOWDI010000149.1 coordinate 2,877, forward strand.
GATCCCCGGTATTGCGGACGCCATCGCCGTGCTCACGTCGCTGAGACGTCGATTGGGAGATTGCATCACGTCCTTTGAATACATTTCACCTGAAGCGCTCGAGCTGGTTCTCAGAGAGATGCCCGGGATGCGCAATCCTCTGGATATGGCGGGTGGGCACCACGTCTTGATCGAACTCGCCGTGTTCGTCGGCAGTGCTGATCTTGTGCAGGAGTTCGAGCGCTTGCTTGCCGAGATGATCGCCGTCGGCACCGTTAGCGATGCGGTTATCGCGCAGAGTGAGACGCAACGCCGTGCGTTCTGGCAACTGCGTGAGTTGATACCCGAGGCGGAGCAACGCGCGGGAGGCTCGATAAAGCACGATCTGTCTGTTGCCATCGGCGCCCTCGGCGACTTTACCATCGATGCCATTACCGCGACGCTGGCGGCATTCCCTGAGTGCAGGTTGTCGATATATGGTCACCTCGGGGACGGCAATATTCATTTCAACGTGCTGGCGGCGGATCCAAGTACCGC
>DAOWDI010000251.1 GCA_030639105.1 Gammaproteobacteria bacterium
ACCGATCCAATGGACCCTAGCAGCGCAGCGCCGCCTGGTGAGAAATACCGACCGGCGGAGTTCCCAGTAGTTTTCCTGCGTTGGCCGGATGACTCGAAACCTAAAGAAAATGTGTTCGAGTTCTAATTAATCCGAGACAATTATCAGCCGGCTCTTTCGTCGGTTCTTGATTGTGGCTATCATCGAGTTCGTGGTGGAATGAAAAAAAAGCTCGAGTGAGTGACCGAACGAATACCACCTGCTGCCGGATGTCGGGGGCGACTGTCGCGAAACTCCTTACTGCTTTTTTATGATCGATGGACTGAACACCCGTCACCCGGGGTGGTTTCCTCCAAGAACAACAACTTTGGATGGTTAACGACGCAGTGTTCCGGCTTGGAAGTTTTCGATTCGATCAGCCGCTAAGCGTAGCGCCGATGGCTGGTGTCAGTGACCGGGTATTTCGAGACCTATGTCAGCGTCACGGCGCCGATTACGCGGTTTGTGAAATGGTTATGAGCAATCCGTGTTTGCGCGCAAGCAAAAAGACCCGCCGGCGCCTCGATCACCGCGGCACGTCCGGGATCCGGATCGTACAGATAGCGGGCGCCGAGCCCGCGTCACTTGCCGATACCGCTCGCTACTGCGTGGATCAGGGCGCACAGGTGATAGATGTGAATATGGGCTGCCCCGTGAAAAAAGTCTGCGGGAAGCTTGCGGGTTCGGCGCTCATGCGTAACGAGCGCTTAGTGGCGGCGCTGCTTACGGCTGTGGTCGGGGCGGTTAACGTTCCCGTTACCTTGAAGATGCGAACTGGCTGGGATCCCGAGCACCGCAATGCGCCGCTCATCGCGCGGATGGCGGAGGCGATCGGTGTGCAACTGCTAACGATCCATGGACGCACGCGTGCCTGCGGCTACGGCCGCCAGGCGGAATACCACACCATTGCGCGGATCAAAAATGAGGTTGCGATCCCGGTTATCGCTAATGGCGACATTCGTACCGTCACCGAGGCTCGACGAGTCCTCGCCATGACGGCGTGCGACGGCCTCATGATCGGACGCGCCGCGCGGGGTGATCCCTGGATATTCGCTGAGCTGAAGGCAGCGCTCGGCGGCCGCGAAATTCCCGCGCGTCCCGCTACCCACCAAATCATTGCAACCATGGGGCAGCACACCCAGGCCCTGCATGAGCTGTATGGCGTGCAGATTGGTGCGCGCGTCGCGCGCAAGCATATCGGTTGGTATGCCAAGCACCTTCCCGATGGTGCCAGCTTTCGAAAAGTATTCAATCGCATCGAATGCGCGCATGAGCAATTGGCGTACATCAATAATTACGAACATGACCTACAAGGAGCCCTGGTGGCATGATCGCAAGAACCGCTACCGGGCAGGTCAGAGCGTCGAGACATGAATACAGCGCTATAGAAAACAGGCCTCTCGCGGGACATGTCCGGGAATCGCTCGAACGTTATTTCGACGAACTGAACGGGCAGCCGCCAAGTCAACTCTACGATTTCGTTCTATCGGAGATGGAACAACCGCTGCTCGAAGTCGTCATGGCCAAGACTCGCGGGAACATCTCCAAGGCCGCTTTATTCCTCGGGTTGAATCGCGCGACACTGCGAAAAAAGCTGCGGAAGTACGGTCTCAACGACTACGGCGGAACGTAGCAACACGATGAGAAGGATCGAGACGGCGCTCATCAGCGTTGCCGACAAACGCGGCGTAGCCGAACTTGCAAATGAACTCATCGCTTTCGGCATCGAGATCCTGTCAACCGGTGGCACCGCGAAACTACTGCGCGAAGCTGGTATATCGGTGACCGATATCGCCGAATACACGGCATCGCCGGAGATGATGGACGGGCGGGTAAAGACGCTGCATCCCAAGATTCACGGTGGGATCCTCGCGCGGCGCGGACAAGACGATCAGGTTATGACGGAGCACGGCATAAAGCCCTTTGGTCTCGTCGTTGTCAATCTTTACCCCTTCGAGCAGACGATCGCGAAACCCGGGTGTACCCTTGCCGAGGGCATCGAGAATATCGATGTCGGCGGACCAACGATGGTACGCGCGGCGGCAAAAAATTACCGCGATGTGGGGATCGTCGTCGACCCGGACGATTACGCTTTAATCATCGCCGCGATGAAGAAAGGTGGGGGGACGCTTGACGCAGCCCATCGTTTCGCTCTCGCCCTCAAGGCCTTCGCGCATACGGCGGATTACGATGCCGCTATCACGGCTTATCTCGAAAGTCAGGCCGCCGCGAGTGAATTTCCCGCTTGTGTCTCTATACGGCTGCATAAGAAGCAAGACCTGCGCTACGGGGAAAACCCCCATCAGGGCGCGGGCTTCTACCTTGAGGCTGATCCGCCTTCCGGCAGTATCGCAAGCGCCGAGCAGGTACAGGGTAAAGCGCTTTCTTACAACAATATCGCCGATGCGAATGCCGCGATTGAATGTGTCTGAGCGTTCGATGACCCCACTTGCTGCATCGTCAAACACGCCACTCCATGCGGCGTGGCCGAGGCGGCATCGATCGCGGATGCCTATGAACTCGCCTACGCAACCGATCCTACCTCGGCGTTCGGTGGCATTATTACCTTCAATCGGGAACTCGATGCCAATACCGCCAAGCTCATCACCGAGCGGCAGTTCGTCGAGGTCATCGCGGTTCCTTCAGCCTCTCCAGCGGCACGTGAGACCTGTGCGCCTAAGACCAATCTACGGCTCCTTATCCTTGGTCAACGGAGTCGGCAACCCTTTGAGCAGTGGGACTACAAGCGGGTGACGGGCGGTATGCTCATTCAAGACCAGGATCCTTTCCGGCACGATTTTGCTGGCGATGAACCGCGGGTCGTATCTAAGCGCGCGCCGAGCGGTGCTGAAATGCGGGATCTGCTATTCGCATGGCGGGTGGCGAAGTGTGTAAAATCGAATGCCATCGTCTACGCCAAGGATCGCCAGACAATTGGCATCGGCGCGGGCCAAATGAGTCGCATCTACAGCGCGCGCATCGCGGCGATCAAGGCCGCGGACGAAGGCCTTGATCTTACCGGTTCGGTGATGGCTTCCGATGCCTTTTTCCCTTTTCGCGACGGTATTGATGCGGCCGCCGGATTTGGTATCGCCGCCGTGATTCAACCTGGCGGTTCAATGCGCGATGATGAGGTCATTGCCGCAGCCAACGAACATGGCATCGCCATGGTATTTACCGG
>DAOWDI010000224.1 GCA_030639105.1 Gammaproteobacteria bacterium
AATATCGAGGTTGCCGTCAATGCGATCAAATCAGCGAATCAACCGCACCATTTTCTCGGGATAACGGAACTAGGTAAGACAGCCGTTATTCAAACCCGCGGCAATAGGCATGCGCACCTGATCCTGCGTGGCGGTTCGCGACCGAATTACGATGCCGTCACTGTCGGCGCGGCCGTTGAACGCCTCGAATCAAAGGGCCTGCGCCCAGCCATCATGGTCGACTGTAGCCACGGAAACTCAAACAAGGACCCGGCGAAGCAAGCATTCGTCGCGCGGGCATGCGCGAGGCAACGCACTGCCGGACAACGCGCGCTCATCGGTTTGATGATCGAGAGCCATATCCACGCTGGCAGCCAGGCCCTTTTGGCGGATCGGGAAGCGTTGAAATACGGCGTTTCGATCACCGATGCCTGCATTGATTGGGAGACGACGGCATCTCTGTTACGGGAACTGCACGCGGAACTCTAGGCGCCTGTCGTTTCGCCCTCATTGCGCTCGTTAAAACTGCCAACTATCCCATGATGACGGTACTTGGCAGGCCCTGTATTGCATCGTAAGATGAAGCTGGTTCGCCCAGTTGCCAAATACGCCGGGAGACGGTGATGACGACCCCGCTCGAAGGAGTGCGACTTGGACCGCACTGACATCGGTAAGCCCGATTATTTTCATAAAGTAGTAGACTGTCAGTGGGCCTGCCCGGCCCATACCCCGGTCCCCGAATACATCCGCCTGGTTGCTGCCGGCCGGTATGCCGATGCCTACATGATCAACTGGCACTCGAATGTATTTCCGGGGATCCTGGGCCGCACCTGCGATCGCCCCTGTGAACCGGCCTGCCGCCGCGGCCGCGTAGAGCAAGAACCGGTCGCCATCTGCCGCCTGAAACGGGTCGCCGCCGACTTTAAGGGAGACATCCGTAAACGCTTGCGCCGGCCGGCCCGAAAAAAGAACGGCAGACGCATCGCCTGTATCGGCGGCGGGCCGGCGTCGCTGACCGTTGCCCGCGACTTGGCCCCGCTCGGCTACGACGTCGTGATCTATGATGCCGACGACCGCGCGGGCGGTATGATCCGCAGCCAGATACCGCGGTTTCGATTACCCGAACGCGTAATCGATGAAGAGGTCGGCTACGTTCTCGGTCTCGGCGTCGAATTCCGGGGCGGCAGGTGGGTCGAATCCCTCAAGGAACTGCTGATGGAAGGTTATGACGCAATCTTCGTTGGCACCGGGGCGCCGCGCGGCCGCGACCTGGATATTCCCGGTCGCCAGCAAGCGTCTAAGAACATTCATATTGGAATCGACTGGTTGTCATCGGTGTCGTTCGGACACACGGAAAAGATCGGTAAACAGATCATCGTACTCGGCGGCGGCAACACGGCAATGGATTGCTGCCGTTCATCGAAACGATTGGGTGGCGAGGATGTCAAGGTCATCGTCCGCTCGGGTTTCGAGGAGATGAAGGCCTCGCCGTGGGAAAAGGAAGACGCGATGCACGAGGATATACCGATCCTCAACTATCTGGTACCGAAGGAATTCAATCACGACAAGGGCAAGCTTGAGGGCATGACGTTCGAGAAGGTGGAAGCGGCCTACGAAGACGGCCGGCGGCGTCTTGTCGCAACTGGTGATCCTAACGAGTACTTCGAATGCGACGATGTCTTGGTCGCGGTCGGACAGGAGAACGCCTTTCCCTGGATCGAGCGGGATATTGGTCTCGAATTCAATGGACGGGACATGCCGGTCATCGATAAACAAACCTTTCAGTCGACCATTCCAAAGGTCTTTTTCGGGGGTGATGCCGCGTTTGGCCCGAAGAACATCATTTGGGCCGTGGCGCACGGCCACGGCGCGGCGGTTTCGATCGACAAGTTCTGCCACCGCGAGGATCCGGGCATGCGGCCGCCACCACGCGTGAATCTGACCTCGCAAAAGATGGGGATCCATTATTGGAGCTACGACAATGATGTATCGAACGACCTTCGCTACAAGGTACCGCTAAAAGACCTCCGCAATGCGTTGGCGAGCATCAAGGTCGAAGTCGAACTCGGCTATGACCAGAATCTCGCGGTGGCCGAGGCAGAGCGGTGCCTCAACTGCGACATCCAGACGGTATTCGACGAAGACCTTTGCATTGAATGTGATGCATGCGAGGACATCTGCCCTACCGATTGCATCAACTTTACGGCGAATGGGGCGGAGGCGGAGGTACGCGGGCGTTTGCATGCGCCCGCCGAGAACCTGACCCAGGATTTGTTTGTCTCCGGCGAACTCCAGACTCAACGGGTCATGATCAAGGACGAGGACGTTTGCCTGCACTGTGGATTGTGCGCGGAGCGCTGTCCAACCGGCGCGTGGGATATGCAGAAATTTTTACTGGATATCGAACACGCCGGGCCGAAATGCCGAGAGCGAAAAAAGCGCAAAGCAGCCTAGGGCCCTAATGAAAGCTATGGAACCGCATTAGCCGTGTCGAGTACCGTCGAGTGCAACAACGTGACGTAGCGTACGATGCGCGCGGCGGATTAACTAGCGGTTTTGGATCGCGTCATTAATGAAAAAATTAGCAGCGGTTAACGACTTTGTCATCAAATTCGCGAACGTGAATGGTTCGGGATCGGCGTCGGCGAATACACTGTTCGCCCGCTCGGTGCTGCGCATGGGCGT
>DAOWDI010000268.1 GCA_030639105.1 Gammaproteobacteria bacterium
GGCGCGGCACTCTCCTTCGATGAGTTGAACAGTGTGATCACTGGCTCCCAAGATGCAGGGATCCTGGCATTGATCATGGTGCTCATCTGTCTTCTCATCGGTTTACGCTCATTCAGCCTGGTCATCGCAACACTGATTTCGCTGATCGTTGGTCTCATTTTTACCCCGGGATTTGCCATCAGCTGCGTGGGCACGCTCAATTTGATTTCCATCGCATTCGCGGTGCTCTACGTTGGACTAGGTGTCGATTTCGCTATCCATATGTGACTGCGCTACCGCGAAATGCTCAATCGCTGTGGGCCTGACGATGCACTCAACAGCGCCAGCCGGCACGTTGGCGTATCGCTCATCCTGTGCGCGCTGACCACCGCCATCGGATTTTTCGCATTCATCCCAACCGCCTACAGGGGCGTCGCCGAACTGGGGCTCATCGCCGGGGTCGGGATGTTCATCAGCCTCGCGGTCAGCATCTTTTTGCTGCCCGCCCTATTGCACGTGCTGCCGGCGCCGGGCGTGCCGCGTCGTATTGTCGTACTACCGGATCGCATCACATCGTTTCCACACCGCCATCCACGGGGCGTACTCACAACAACGGCCGTGATCTGGGTCTTAGCGGCGCTGAGCATCCCGTTTGCGCACTTCGATCATGACCCGATAAATCTCAACGACCAAGGCGCCGAATCGGTCGCCACGTTCCGTGACTTGTCGAACGATACGGAGAATTCACCACTGGCGATTGCCGCCGTCACACAGTCGCGAACGAAGGCTCTCGAATTCATCGACGCCTTGCGCGCGCTGCCCGAAGTCGACTCCGTCCGATCGATCGATTCGATGGTCCCTGACGATCAGGACGAAAAACTGGCGGTAATCGACGACCTCGCGCTGATCCTCGGGCCGGATCTCGAGGTGATGCCCAGAACCCCGGTGAGTGATACGCGAACCCTTGCATCGATTGAACGACTGCTCACCAAGCTCCATCGTTTACATGAGTTTGGGGGAAGGCACGCATTATCGGTGCCGGGCCGAAAACTCCAACGGGTGCTGACTGAGTATCGATCCACGATCGAGGCTCTTACACCAGATCAGCGAGTACAGGCATTGCACGACCTCGAGGATAAGCTGCTGGGGAGTTTCGACGGCCGGTTAGCGTTACTACGCGACAGTCTCACCGCACAGGCAATCGATACGACGGTATTACCGGACAGGTTCCGACGGCGCTGGCTCAGTAAGACGGGCCGCTACCGCATCGAGGCCTATCCCGCGTCGGATCTAATCCGCTCAGGGGACTCGATACGCTTCGTTGGCGCGGTGCGTACGATCGTCGGGGAGGCGGCTACCGGCGCGCCGGTGATTAATCTCGGCGCCAGCGATGCAGTGAAACTATCGTTCATGCAGGCGTTTACCTACGCATTTGTCGTTATTACCATGTTGCTGTGGGTGATCCTACGATCGGTAAAAGAGGTTGGCATCATCCTGGCGCCGCTGATTCTGGCCGGCCTTATCACCATTGCGGCATCGGTCGTATTTTCGCTGCCGTTCAATTTCGCCAACATCATCGCCCTGCCGTTGCTGCTCGGTATCGGCGTCGACAGCGCATTGCACATCCTGCACCGCTATAAAACGGCACTACCCGACAACGGTGATCTGCTACAGACCAGCACGGCACGCGGGGTCTTTTTCAGTGCGCTGACAACCGTCGTCAGCTTCGGTAACCTGGCAGCCTCCAGCCACGCAGGCACCGCCAGCATGGGTGTCATGCTTTCGATTGGCATCGTGTCGACTTTGACCTGTACCTTGTTAGTATTGCCCGCCATGCTGAAACAATTCGTACCCCACCCACCGCTGTTATGAGCGGCAAACCCTGGGACGCCCGGATCGCGGCCTGGCTCGTCAGGCCGTTGGTGCAATCATCCGTCCACCCCAACGTTCTGACTACACTACGCCTTCTCGCCGGGGTGATCGGGAGCCTGCTGTTTGCCACCGGGTCCGCCTTCAACCTCGGTGCGCTGTTCATCGTATGCTCGAATTTTCTCGATCACACGGATGGTGAACTCGCGCGAATGAGCGGCAAGACCAGCCGGTTCGGACACAACTACGACCTCATCAGCGACGCCGTGGTGACCGTCGGATTATTCGCCGGCCTCGGGATCGGTCTTCAGACCTCACTCGGATTGCGTTCGGTCGGCTTCGGGGCGATCGCCGGACTTGCGGTAGCCGCCATCTTCCATCTACGCAATATCATCGAAACCCGGCATGGCAAGGCCGCGACCCGGCAGGCGAGTCTCGGGGGTTTTGAGACCGAGGACATCCTCTATTTGATCCCACTGGTTACGCTTACCGAGCAACAGACAACCTTCCTCATCGCGGCAGCCCTAGGAGCACCGATCGCGTTGCTGATCGTCGTCGTACAGTTTCTCAACGCGGCCGAGTCAAAGACCGAGACGCGCTGAGATGACGGTCCTTGTCACCGGCGCCACGGGATTTATCGGCAGTGCCGTCACCCGCCAGTTGTTGGCGTGCGGCGAGGAGGTTGCCGTTCTTGTGCGCAGCCAGAGCAATCGCCGCAACATCGACGGACTCGACCTCGAGATCCGCGAAGGCGACCTGCGCGACAAGCCTTCGCTTAAGCGCGCCTGCACCGGATGCGATACCTTATTCCACCTCGCCGCGGACTACCGCCTGTGGACGCGCAATCCTCATGATCTCTATGCGAGCAACGTTGAGGGAACGCGCAAGTTGATGGAAGCAGCGCTCGAAGCCGGGGTCGAGCGCATTGTCTATACCAGCAGCGTGGCCACCCTGGGCAACCATCCGGATGGCACGCTCGCCGATGAAACAACGCCGGTAACACTTGAGGATATGATCGGTCACTACAAGCGGTCAAAGTTTCTTGCCGAGCGCACGGTCGACGAACTCATCGGTGAGCACGACCTGCCCGCGATCATCGTCAATCCGTCCACCCCCGTCGGCCCGCGCGACATAAAACCCACACCCACCGGACGGTTGGTGCGCGATGCCGCGGCAGGAAAGATCCCGGCTTATGTCGATACCGGGCTCAATATCGCCCATGTCGAGGATGTCGCGAACGGGCACTTACTGGCGCTGAAATACGGACGGATCGGGCGCCGCTACATCCTCGGGGGTGAGAATCTCAGCCTGTATGAAATCCTGACCGTCATTGCCGAGTTTTGCGGGCGCGTGCCGCCGCGGATCCGATTGCCACGACAGCTCATCTTTCCCGTTGCCTATGGTGCCGAAGCCTGGGCACGGCTCACCAATGGCCCCGAGCCACAGGCAACCGTCGATGGCTTGAGGATGGCAAAGAAAAAGATGTTTTTCGATTCCGCGCGCGCGATCGACGAACTGAATTATCACGCCCGCCCGGCGCGTGAGGCGCTCGAAGACGCCGTATCGTGGTTCATTTAAATCCGCGTCGCGCTGCCGTTAGGCCCGCTAGTCGGACGATGCTGAGGCTTTCATCGCCGATTTCGGATTGACATGAAAGGCGGCGGCGAGAAGCAGGCTTATACCGATCCAGATCAGATCGCGAAACCGCCGCACCAACGCAGCTGCTATGCCTAAGCTCGACGAACCAGTGATTGCACCGCAGGCCAGCATTAGCGCGCCTTCCTGTGCACCGATCCCGGCCGGGATGAAAAAAGCCGCTGTCCTGATCATCTGCACCATGGCCTCGATGATCCACGCGTCCAGCCAGCTCACCGGGTGCCCTATCAAGCTCAGAATAACGTACAACTCGGTGACGCCTAGAAGCCAGTTCAACATGGCGTAGGACATCGACAACCATAGGCGTTTACGATGATCCCGGTAGAAGCGCGTGAACTGCTCGTCAATACTCTGCATGCCTTCGACGAGGCGCCCGAGACGCCGGCCAAACCTGGTCCCCCCGAGGCGCGTTGCGGTAAACGTCGACAGCTTGAGATGCTGCATGAGGAAAAACATAATGACGTTGAAGACGAGCCATGCGAGACCGATGCCCGCCATGAATTTGTGCGTCGCATCGAGCCGTTCATGCGATAAGGCAATAACGACCGCTATGCCAACGAAAATGACCAGCGAAAACATACTGGCGGTTTTGGCCAGAACGAGTGATGCGCCCGAGTCGCGCAGCGGGATCCCGTAATTCATTTTTAGCAGCCAGGCCTTAACCGGTTCGCCACCGAGCGACGCCATAGGCGTGATGTTGTTGTAGGCCTCGCCGATCATACGCACCACGAACAGGCGCCCGGCCCAGCGGGCAGTCATCTCAACCGAGTCGATCGTAAC
>DAOWDI010000054.1 GCA_030639105.1 Gammaproteobacteria bacterium
AAGTACACACCTTATGTTGCTGCAGCTGGTGTGTGTGCTTGTGTTGAGACGCAGGTGCGCCCGTCGCTCGGCTTCGCGGCGCGACTCGCCAGGCTTTGGGAAATCTTGGCGATAAGGCGATCGATGAGCGCGTCGATTTCGTCCTGTTAGCCGGAGACATCTACGATGGGGACTGGCAAGACTTCCACACGGGTCTTTTCTTTCGCGCCGAGATGGTGCGGCTGGACCGGGCGGCCATCCCGGTGTTTATCGTTAAGGGTAATCACGATGCCATGAGTGTCATCAGCCGGCAATTACCGCTGCCGGCCAATGTCAACGTCTTTTCCAGCCGTAGTGCGGAGACTCATGCTATCGAGGAATTATCAGTCGCGATCCATGGCAGGAGTTTTCGCAATCGGGCCGAGGATGAGGACCTGGTTCCCACCTACCCGCCGCCGACACCCGGATTTTTCAATATCGGCCTATTGCATACGAGTCTGAATGGGCGCCCTGGCCATGACACCTATGCGCCGACGCAGCTGTCGGCCCTCGAGGCGAAGGGTTATGACTATTGGGCGCTTGGCCATGTGCATGCGCGCGAGATCGTTAGTGAAGTACCGCGAGTGGTCTTTCCGGGAAATCCGCAGGGGCGCCATGCCAACGAGACCGGGCAAAAGGGCTGCGAGTTGGTCAGCGTCCTCGGTGGTGTATTGGAGAGCGAATTCGTCGTGCTCGATGTCGTTCGTTGGTCCCGGGTTTCTCTATCCATAGACGGCGCCGATCGCTTAGAGGCGGTGGCGGCTGCCTTTCGCGGCGCCGTTGCACCGATCATTGCAGAGGCGCCGGATCGGCTCCATGCCATCCGAACGACGGTGAGCGGTATCACCGATCTGCAGGTATTGGAGGCGCAAAACCCTGGTACGATCGCGGCGACGGTCCAGGGTGCGGCACAGGATATCGGGGAGGTGGATATCTGGATCGAACAGGTTCGAACAGCGCTCTCGACACCCGTGGATCGCGCGGCGCAAGCCGAGCGCGAGGATGCGTTGGGCGAGCTCGTGAGATTGGTCGATGCAATTGCCGCGGATGAAGCAGAGTTGGCCAGTTAGACGGAAGCGGAGCTGGGGGTCGTGTTGAATGCGCTCCCCCAAGAAGTAGGCGAGGGAGATGTGCCTCGGTTCGACGATATAGCGGGCCTGCGCACGCTGCTGCTGGAAGCGGAAACGACGGTTCTGGCACGGCTCACCGCATCCCTCGAAGCCGAATGAAGATCGTTCGCCTTATCCTCGAAGCGTACGGTCCGTTTACCGGCGAGGAGATTGATTTCGCATCCGCGTCAACGGATCTGCATTTGATTTATGGGCTGAATGAGGCCGGCAAGTCTTCGGCCTTGCGAGCCATGCTGGACCTGCGTTTCGGCATACCTTTGCGCAGTAAAGATGACTTCGTGCACGCATCGAAAGACCTGAGGATCTCCGGGATCTTCCTTGACGAGGACGGCGAAAGCGTAGGGTTCATACGCCGCAAGGGGCGTGATCGGACGCTCTCGGCGTTTGACGGCAACACCGGCCCCCAGAAAGAAAATGATCCGGCCCGGTCCGATCAGGAAGCCGCGCTGAGTGGGGGGTTGAAACGGTCCGATTTCGAGCTGATGTTCGGCCTGAATCACGAGCGCTTAGTTGAAGGCGGGCGCACCCTGCTCGAAGGCGAGGGCGAATTGGGGTCGATACTTTTTGAAGCGAGCGCGGGCACGCGAGGTATTGCGCCGATATTGGCGAGTCTGGACGCGGATGCAAAACAGTATTTCAATGCTCATGGCCGCTCGCGGAACGCGGTGATCAACGACGCCCGCATTGAAATGGAGCAATCCAAGCGTGAGCTGAAAAGTGTGCAAACACGGCCGGCGGATTGGCAGACGCTTCACCGTACCCATGCAGAGGCAGTGGCCGATCTCGAAGAGATTGCCGCCAAGCTAGAGATCCTGAGACGTGAGGAAAACGAACTCACCGAATTGCGCGCGGTGGGGCCGTCGCTACATGAACTCGATCGGCTGGAAGCCGCTCTCGCCGCTGTTGCCGGCCAACGTGATCTACCGGAAAACGCGCGTGAGACCCGCTTGGCGGCCGCACAGAGTTTGGTGCGGGCCGAGAGCGAGATCACCGATGCGACTGAGGATCATGAGCGGTCTACCGACGGTTTGTCGCGACTCGAGAGTGACCCCCTGGTCATCGAACATGCGGATGCTATCGAGCGTTTGGCCACGACCATTGAGCCAGCCGCCAGGAGCCGTATCGAGTTGAGACAGCTGGAGGAAGGGATAGGCGAAGCGGAACAGGGCATGGCGCAGAGAGCGACACGTATTGATCCGGATGCGGATCTCTCAGAGATACTGGCCGCGGCGCCGTCCGCTGGCGATCGGATCGTCTTGAACGATCGCCTGGCGAGCATTGGGCGCTTAGGAGAGCGGTTAGACGGCTTGGCTCAGCGAACTACCGCGCTGGAAAAGCAGTTGAAAAGCGATAATGGAGAGGTGCTCCCGCCGATAGATCCCGATGGGTTGACCGTCCTTTAAGCAGCACTGGACGGTGCTTTGGCACTCGGCAACGTTGGTGATCAATTAGCGGCATTCGGTCGAGATACCGCGGATATTCAACACCAGGTTGCCCAGGGACTCTCGGACCTTGGGGTCGGGACCATCGATGCGCTGCGTGCGGTACGCCCGCTCCTTGACGCCGATATTGCCGTTGCCGGCACTGGATTGTTCGAGGTGCACGAAGACATTCGAAAGCTCCGTGAAGGCATCAACAACCACACCGTCGATCTCGAGGACCAGCGGCTGCGGGAGCGGGAATTGGCGGCAGGCGGTGAAGTGATCACCGCGGACACCCTGGCGAGTGCGCGTATCCGGCGCGACGATGCCTGGGCGCTGGTGCGAAGGGCATACATTGAAAAAAGTGCCGACCCGATTGATGTTGGTGCGGTGTTTGACGCAAAACGTCCTCTGCCGGAGGCATTCGAGCTGACCGTGCATGAGGCCGACCGCCAAGCGGATGTTCTCCGGGTGGATACGGACCGGGCCGCCCGGCTAAGTGAGTCGCTCACGCGGATTGCACAGATGGAACAAGCGCAACGCGATACCCAAGTCCGGCTGGCGAAGCAGGAAGCCCAGGAGTCCGATCTGCGGTCACAATGGACGGCCAGGCTGGCGGCGGCGAATCTGCCGGATCTCGATGTGGGGAGCCTTGGCGAGTGGCAAGCGCGTCGCGAATACCTCTTGGAGAATGATGATCGTTGTCGGGCCTTGATGTCTAATCGGGACATTTTGCGGGAGAAAGCCGGCGCCGCCGCCGGTGAATTGGCCTTAAGCCTGACCCGCGCCGGATATGACTTGAGTGCACAGCCAGACGATCCCGTGGTGGCGTTATCTACTTTGATCGCTCGTGCAACCCAGCAGATAAAACTCACGACGGAGACCGTCGCCGCGAGCAGCGAGCGTCGAAAGGTGGCGGAGCGTCAGCGCGCGGAGCTCGAAGAAAATGCTACGGCAACACGCGCCACCAAAACAGAGATCGATGAACATACAACAGCGCTAGACGAATGGCGGTCTCGTTTGTTTTTGTCCGGCACCAACGATATCGATGTGTTTCGCGCGCGGCTTGACGAGCTCGACCAGATCTCGGCTCAGGCTAACGCAAACCGTGAAGAACGGCGAATTGCTTCGGGCCATAAGGCCGTAGCCGAGGACTTCGTAGAACAGGCGCGCTCGCTATCGGTGCTGTTGAATGAGCCGCGGCTTGGGCGGCCCGATGACTTTGCCGATCGAGTTCGGTCGCGCTTGGCGGCGGCGCAAGAGGTCGAACAAAAGCGGAAGGACCTGTTGGGGGAGCAGGAGCGAGCGGGCGAAAGGAAACGCCGAGCAGAAGCAGAAGCAAAAGCCCAAGCCCAGGTGCTGGCGAAACTATGCGAGTCGGCGGGTGTTGCCACCGCCGATGCGCTTGCCGATGCGGAAGAAGCAGCCGCGCACAAGAGGGAACTCACTCGTTCCTACGCAACGGCTAAGGAGCGGATTGCCAAGGCATCGACGCGGTCGGAAGCGGAACTTCGAGAATCCTTTACCAATTTGGATGCGGCCGCTATCGAGACGGCGCGTGAGATGTGCCGAGCGGAGATAGTCGTCACCGACGAAGCGCAGGGTCGCGCGCGCGCGGCCGAGGAAACATCGAGGCACGCACTCGAGGCCATCGACGACTCCGATCGGGCGGCGGCGGCCCGCGAGGCGGTCGAAGCAGCCGCTGCACGATTGCGCTCCGCGCTGCGACCATGGGCGCGATTACGCCTCGGCCATGCGCTGATGCAGGAAGCAATGGTACGTTTCCGTGAGCGGGCACAGGGGCCCATGGTCGCATCGGCCTCAAGGTATTTCTCCGCGATCACCCAGGGGCGATACGTTCGACTGGTTACCGATGACCTCGCCGATAAGCCGAGATTGTGCGCCGAATACCCCGATGGGCGGCGGATCGATATCGAGGCGATGAGCGAGGGTACGGCAGATCAGTTGTACTTGTCTTTACGCCTGGCGGCTTTGGAACTGCGCCGCGCCTCACATCCGAATATGCCGCTCGTGCTCGACGATGCCCTCGTTACCGCGGCTGACCAGCGCGCCTC
>DAOWDI010000089.1 GCA_030639105.1 Gammaproteobacteria bacterium
CCTCTTTGACGATCGAACGACCCTGCAAGAGTGCCGCATCGATCTCTTCGGCCAATTCCTCCATTGGTTTGACGCTGCGCGCAAGTAACACCGTCTGGGCGCCGACGGCGGCCGCTGCATAGCTCACGGCCCGCCCGATCCCACGGCTCGCGCCGGTGATCAATATCACCTGTCCGTCGAGAAGTTTGGGCGGCGGCACATAATTAAGAAGATATTCCTGCGGTGTCATCAGCTAAAATCACCCGCACGCAGGATCGTATCGTGCGCATGATTTTTATCATCGCGCCGTGGATAATCGAGGGTATAGTGGAGCCCGCGACTTTCTTTGCGTTTCAAGGCCGATCGGATGATCAACTCCGCCACTTGGACAAGGTTGCGAAGTTCGATGAGGTCGCCGCTGATGCGGAAGTTGCCGTAGAACTCACTTATCTCTTTGTGCAGTAGATCTACCCGGTTACGGGCGCGTTCGAGCCTCTTGCTGCTGCGAACGATCCCCACGTAGTCCCACATAAATCGTCGCAACTCGTCCCAGTTGTGGGCGACTACGATTTCCTCATCGGCATCGGTTACCTGACTTTCATCCCAATTGGGAATATCCGGCCGGGTCGGGGTTTCGGCGACAGTGGTCAATATGGACGTGGCTGCCGCCTCGGCGACAACCAAACACTCCAGTAATGAGTTACTCGCCATCCGATTCGCCCCGTGCAGGCCCGTACAGGCCGCTTCGCCGACGGCATACAATCCTGGCAGAGAGGTATGCCCGCGTACATCAGTAACCACGCCACCACACAGATAGTGCGCCGCCGGGACTACTGGGATCGGCATTGATGTAATATCGATGCCGAAAGACGCGCATTTTTCCAATACGGTCGGGAAATGCTCGCTGAGAAAACCGATGGGCTTATGCGTTACATCGAGGTAGACGTGGTCACCACCGGTGCGTTTCATTTCGTGGTCTATCGCGCGGGCAACGATATCGCGAGGCGCAAGTTCTTCGCGCTTATCGAAGCGATGCATGAACCGTTCTCCGGACTCCAGTAATAGGTACCCCCCCTCGCCGCGCAAGGCCTCGGTCAACAAGAATGACTTGGCCTTCGGGTGATACAGGCAAGTCGGATGAAACTGGACGAATTCCATATTTGCTACGGCGCAGCCTGCTCGCCAGGCCATCGCGATGCCATCGCCGGTCGCCACGTCCGGATTGCTTGTGTACAGATAAACCTTCCCCGCACCGCCGGTCGCCAGGACGCAACACTGGGCGCCTAAGGTTTTAACGATGTGCTCGTCGAGATCCAGGACGTAGGCGCCGATGCAGCGATCCGGTGTGATCCCGAGTTTCCCGAAAGTAACCAGGTCAACGGCCATATGCCGCTCGAAAATCGAGATAGCGGGGTGCGCGCGAACCCGATCAATCAATGTTGTCTCGATCGCGCGGCCGGTCGCATCGGCAGCATGCACAACTCTGCGGCGGCTATGGCCGCCTTCCTGCGTTAAATGGAAATCCATACTGCCATCCGCGGATTGGTGGGTGGTGAATGGGACCCCTTGTTCGATCAACCATTCAACCCGCTCCCGGCCTCGCTTAACAATAAAATTCACGACATCGGCCCGGCACAACCCGGCTCCCGCGGCGAGGGTGTCGGCGACATGAGATTCGATGGAGTCGGCCTGGTCGATAACCGCGGACACACCGCCCTGCGCGTAGAAGGTTGCGCTCTCCTCGAGAGACGATTTGGAAACGATGGCGACATTAACCTCGTCAGCCAGAGCCAAGGCCAGGCTCAGACCCGATGCGCCGCTGCCGATGATTAATACATCGAATGCCGAAGCTTCTCTCATCACTGGAACCCGAACGCTTGCGAGATGTACGGCGAGGTGTATTCAGTGGCGGGGGTTATCGGCACCATGGTCCAATACGCGCGCGCCAGCGGACGCCGCGGCCGGCATGGGTTGCGGTAGGTCTCGACCATTTCTTGGGGCAACAACCATCGTCTGATCCCCCTTGCCTCACCCTTGCCAGAGCGGGCTTCGTCAAGCCGCGATGCGCTTCTCGCCTGACGCGTCGCGAGTTTCCTTGATATAATTTCCCGGATAGCCCGATAACAATCTAACATCCCGAAACTAATTGCATATCTGATGGTCTATGGCTCTGAGTACTTTCCGGTGTCGCAGCCATAATACAGGGAGACGGCCCTGATGGGCGATAGCCACACCGACAAAGAGCTGGTACGGCAGGTACAGCAGGGTGATAAACATTCCTTTGACCTTCTGGTTCTCAAATATCAAAATCGGATCATCAAGCTCGTCTCGCGATATGTGCACGAACAGAGTGATGCGATGGACATCGCCCAGGAGGCCTTTCTCAAGGCATACCGTGCACTCCCGAATTTTCGTGGCGACAGCGCTTTTTACACATGGCTTTACCGGATTGCGATCAATACCGCAAAAAATCACATCAAATCAATGTCGCGGCGACTGCCCGAAGCCCATCCCGAGAACGCGGATGGCGAACCGATTGATATCGAAGAGTTGCAGAAAGACATCGAGAGCCCCGAAAATTTGCTCTTGGCGGACGAACTCAAGCAGACCATATTGAATGCAATGAACAAATTACCCGAGGATCTTCGAGTTGCAATCATGTTGCGTGAAGTCGAAGGATTGACTTATGAAGAGATTGCCGAAGCAATGGATTGTCCTATAGGCACTGTCCGCTCACGGATTTTTCGAGCGCGAGAGGCAGTGGACACTAGACTGAAGCCATTATTGGAGCATTGAATAGGATAGGCGTTATGCAAAATGATCGAGAAATCTTATCCGCCCAGATGGATGGAGAAGACGGCGGCGCCAGCGGGACGCTGTTTAGCGCAATCGCGGCCGATGACGAAGCGCGAGCCGTATGGGCCCGCTATCATCTCATTGGCGACGTGATACGCGACGCGCTAATCGAAGTCGCTCCGGTAGAATTTGCCAAAC
>DAOWDI010000151.1 GCA_030639105.1 Gammaproteobacteria bacterium
CAGGCGAAATTGCGCAGTACACGTGTGGCCACGTTCGCGGGACTCATGTTTTTGCTGGGCGAAAGCACCCGTTCGGCTCACCGGCAGCGCGCGTGGTTGCTGGCGGAGCTAGACCGCACGCCGTTGGGCCGTGTGCAAAAAGTATTCGGTTGTTACCCGGACGCGAACTTCGGTGCGGTGATCGATATTTACGAATCGCTTCATCGGATGCTGTCCCACGGTGCGGTCAGGGCCGAATTAGTTCAATCGAGTCCGCTCAATGCCGCGGCGGTTCCCGCAAATCACACGGGTGCCTATGCGCGGATCCATGAACTTTCGGCCGCGCTCATGGATCAGCTGACGCAATTCATATTATCGCGGCGTGATGACTGGTCGTCGCTGATATTCCGCAACTGGCTCCTGTAACGCCATTTACCTTCATTCGTAGCGTAGCGTGACGGCCGGTGCGGTGTGCGCCGCGCGCCAGGCCGGGTACAGTGTCGCGATAACGCAAATCAGGAAAGCAACCGCCGAGATGAGCGTGATATCTCCCAAACGTACATCGGCTGGGAGGTAATCGATATAGTAGACGTCGGGCTTGATGAACTTGATATCGATCCAAGCTTCGACTAATGCCACGACCCGGTCGGCTTTGGTCGCGCTCCAGGCGCCAGTGATAACGCCGAGCGCCACCCCCGTGATGCCGATCAGTATGCCCTGAATGACGAATATCAGCATTATCGAGCGCCGGCTCAAGCCCAGGGTTCTGAGGATCGCGATATCTCTGTCTTTGTCCTTTACGAGCATCACCATCGAGGCGACGATATTAAATGCCGCTACCGCGACGATCAGGGACAGGATGATGAATATGATGCGCTTTTGAGATTTCAGTGCGTAGAAGAAGTTTCGGTGATATTGCGTCCAGTTGACCGCGGCGATGCCGGCGCCAAGCCGTGAGGCAATTGCCGAAGCACGGCGCGGGGCGGAGTCGGGATCGCTGAAGCGTATACGGATACCGGATACGCTGTCGCCGAGCCCGAAGATACGGGCGGCAGCAGACAGCGGAAGCAGGGCGAAGCCCGCATCGAAGTCGTGCATTCCGACGCTGAAGGTGCCGAGTACCTTCATGGGGAAATATCGCGGCATTTCGATTCCGTTCCCGGCTTTCCATCGCGGAGCAGCCAACGTTATCGTATTGCCGGCCTCGACTTCGAGCGCCTCCGCCAGCGTGCGACCGAGAAGGATCTGGTTTGCCGCGCTGGAGAAGACATCCAGTGAAGCCGGGTCGATCACGGCGGCCAGCGTCGATACCTTGCGCTCCGCATTGATGTCGATACCCTGGATAGATACCCCGCGAACGTTCCCTTTGTGATTGAGCATCGCGCCCGCTCGGATAAACGGTGCGCCGGCAACGACATCAGGTTCGGCTTCGACAATCTCGAGCACCTCGCGCCAGTCGTCAATGCGAGAACCCGGACGGAACAACATCGCATGTGAAGTCATCCCAAGTATATGGCGGGTAACTTCTTTTTCGAATCCATTCATCACGGACGACACGATAATCAGCACCGCGACACCAAGTGCGATACCGAGGACGGAAACGATAGATACGAACGACGCAAACCGATTCTTACGCTTCGTCCCCAGGTATCTCAGCGCGATAAAAGCGGTGATCGGGTGGAGCATGTCGCTCTCTGGCTAAAATGCGAGAGGGATCGGATCCGCGCAGGCTCCTAGTCTGCTTCTTTCTCGGTGCAAAGTCCCCACATCACCTTGTAGCGGTTACCCGGCAATCGCTGTATCGACCACAAGGGTTCGTGAGGTTCACGGCAGGAGCCGTTGCCGCGCCAGGCTTCAGCACCGGTCGGAAACATGAATTCGGTCGCAATCCCCGCATTGATCAGACGTTCTTTGGTCGTGCAATACGAGACCCCGTGGGAATCACAATAAACTTCGATTCGGTCTGCCATATTTGCCTCACCAGTGTCGCATTCGGATCACGCGCTGCTGAGCATAACGTAGTCGTGCCAAGACGACTACTTATCCGTGAAATCTCTGAGCGAATTCGAGCGCTTGGAATATGAGACTGACGCACTGAAGCTTGCTCTAAATCAAAATGTCACTGACAGGCTCACCGAGCCGAAGTTATGTTTTTCACTCTGACCTTCGAATTCGCGGCTGCGAAAGACCTGCGCATAAGACAACTTGAACCGATGAAATATGATACTGCCGCCGATGATGAGGTCTCCCACCAGCGTTTCTTTGTCCACGCTGTGGCTGTCAGTAAATGTGTTGCCGTCGAGAAAAATGTCATGCCCTACTAATCGTCCGGTAAGCGCGGCGAACACATAAGCGCCGTATGCCAGATCCGCATGCAGCCGCGGGTCGTCAACAGCCGTGGGCGCGTTTGTGTTTCCACCCGGCCTAATGTACGAGGTGCCGAAGTCGCCGGGTAAGTTCCACCCGATACGCGCCTCAGCACCCGCGTTGCCATAAACAAACACATTTCCTACAGCGCCGCCGGCGTGGGTGATGATGTCGTATCCGAGGCCGGTCGGATTCTGGCTCTTGAACGGGCGCCACTTGCGTTCATAGATGAGCGCAAGGCCCGGTTCGTTGTCGAGTTGATGGCTCCAACCTCTCGTTTTTGCGAGATCGCGCAAGTCGTGAACGAAATTCTGAGCTTCCTCCGCTTGTGCGGCAGGACCGACTATGCCTAGTTGGAACTCGAACATGTTCATCCGCGAAGCCGTTTTGCTGGTAAAACTGAGGCCGCCGTAAAGCCAGCCCGCGTAGGGACGATCGTCGCGGACCAGGGATGAACTCTGCGTATCTTCGGGCGTGAAGATCTTCTGTCCGATGGTAAAGCCGACGTTGCGCTGTGTATTCGGTTCGTTGATCCAGGGTAGGCGCGCTACGACCGGTAACAACCAATCGGGCAACCGCTCGGCGTCGGCGTAACGGGTTAAGTCGGGCGACATCCAGCCGATCTGAATACCGTTGGTGTATTGCTGATCGGTATCACCGAACAAGTCATTTTCGAACAGGATCGTGAACGTCGACAAGTCGGCGGGCGACCTCACGGGCTCGGCCTCGACTCCAAGCGCCGCCGCCAGCGCCAAGATCGTCACGATAGCGGGGCGCAGCTGAGGTAAAGGACCATTCATTACTTCAGGGATCCATTTTTAGTACCGTTTACCTACGCCGGCCGGGCGTGTTTGAACTGTCGTCAAGGGCTGCCGCTCAAACGCGGTAGCGTCCCGGTTGGCCCACGGTACCATAAGTCTTAACCGTAACAATTGCGCACAGTCGCCGGGAATTAAACGAGCGAACGGCAAACCTCACCCGTAGTAACTTGATTTCGCCCGCTAAAGGCATACTCTTTAATACTACGGCTCACAATTTGTGAGGCGGTCATGTTTGGACAACGCAAGACTCAATCGATGCCCGCGTCCACCGATGCGCCGCCGGGGCGGACCGATGCCCTCGTGGTCGCCGAAAAGCACTACGTGCTGGGTACGCCGATGCAGCCCGCATCCGCTACGGCGTTGGCCTATGGCTTGTTCGGTATGGGTTGTTTCTGGGGTGCGGAACGGCGTTATTGGGAACTCGATGGCGTCTATGTGACCGCCGCCGGTTATGCGGGCGGATGTACCCCCAACGCTACCTACCATGAAGTCTGTAGCGGAATGAGCGGACATAACGAAGTCGTGCGCGTGGTGTTCGACCCGTCGCTAATTTCCTACCGCGAGTTGTTGCAAGTCTTCTGGGAAGCGCATGATCCGACGCAGGGTATGCG
>DAOWDI010000080.1 GCA_030639105.1 Gammaproteobacteria bacterium
AGAAAGGATCAAAGAAAAACCAAGCAACAAAAAGGCAAGAAAGGTGGTGGTAAGAAGTAATTGGCACTCATTACCAATTCGACGATGTCTGGGAAAAGCAATTCTTCGCTGACCGCCATAGATGTTCGGTGGGTTAAAGAAAATAACGTTTTTTCAAATTTGGATATCCTCGGAATATTGATCATCAAAATTCTGATTGATTGACGCATCAGTTGAGGGTCGGTATCGGCTGACTAGTGACCAAGCCCGAGAGACTGTTCCCGAACCCGAAACCGGCATTGACTTAAAGAGTAGCTTCCCAAGCCAAACACAGGAAGTTGCTGATCTACCCATTAATCGAATATTCAATCTGGCGATTGACAGTAAGCTACGCGGTTGTGATTTGGTCAAACATCCGGGTACTTTCGGTCAATTCCAGACGTCTGACACACCGCCTCACTTTGGCGGCAGCCAGCCAACGGACGTTCGCCGCGCCTCTGAAACAACCCGGCCACGCTTCACCCATGCTTTCCCCGCTCGTCAGCCACGGGTGAAGCCAGGATAGGCAAATGGATCGACACGGATATCGACAACTTTCAAAGCTCCGCCTGCTTGCCGCGCTTGACGGCCTTGGAGAAACGCTACGGCAGCCTCACGATGGACATATTTGTGTATGCACGTCTCGATCCACGTCAAGCCGCACTGAGATCGTGTACCGGTCCGTGACCAGCGGGTCAATCCCGTACCGGCGGCAGGCTTTCAAAAATCTGCACCTGCTCTTCGGATAGATACAGATCCTTCACGGCACTGAGCAGCGCCGAATTAGACGTGTAAAGCTGACGGATGACGTTGAGAAACGTCGACACTTCACCGGCGCCGAGATGTAACATCGCGACGCCCGCATACACGGCCTTAGTCTGTTTATTATACTGGGTTTCGATCAACTGTTTTAAATCGACGAGTTCCTCGAATTTCACATCCATGCCATCGGACATCCATAGTTCGTCGAGGTCCGCATAGAACCGCGAGAGGTCATCGGCTATTTGCCGGTAGCGTTCCTGTACCGCCGGTTGCATCGACTGTTCGAAATGCTCGAAATCGTGGCGAATGGTCTTAGCCGCCTTGACGCTGCGCACCGCATCGCGGACCGCGCCGGTCCACGAATTTAGCAGCAGCAAGTCGTCTTCGCCTTGTTCACCACGGCGTACCGCCGCCATGTAGCGCAGGATCTCGCCTTCGAGCCGCTTGATATAGTTATAGGATTGCTTGAGTCCACAGCCGCCGATGGCGTGTTCCATCAATTCATCCCGCCTGAACGCGCGCGGCGTGACACCCAGTCGAGTCCAGTTAATGTTCAGCCGCACGACCAGGCCGACGAGGCGGCGCACCTCTTGGGAGAGCGCTTCGCATGCGGCTTCCGCGACGCCCGGATCCACGACCGTGATGAACTTCGCCGATGACGCCTCCGGCTCCGTAAAGCGCTGCTCCAACCAGTTGGCAATGGGGGACAGGAAGGGCAGGAAAAACACTATCCCGAGCGCGTTGAACAGATTGTGGAAGCCGACCAGGACGAACAAAGGATTGTCCGAGGGCAGCAGCCACCACACAAGCTGCAGCAGATAGACGAGTGACAACAGCGCCACCAGATCAACGATGAGATTGAAGGCGAAGTGGAACAGCGCGACCTGCTTCGTCGGCGCCGCGCCCCTGAGCGCGCCGAGGATCACAGTGGCGGTAGTCCCCAGGTCGGCACCGATCACCAATGCCGCCGCCTGGTCCAATTCGACCATCCCCATGTTCAGCGCGCTCAGCGTCAGGGCCATCGACGCCGAACTCGACTGGATGATGGCTGTGAAGATGAAACCGACTGCAAAAAAGACGACCACGCCGTGCATCCGGAAAACCGACAGGTCAAAGTTCTGCGCGAAACCTTCCATCGCGTCTTTCATGAAATCGAGACCGAAGAACAGCAGTCCGAAACCCGCGGCCAGCTTCGCGTAATGATGGACGCCGCGGCGCTTGTCGACGAGCAGCATCGTGAGCAGACCCGCGGCGATGAGGGGGTAGGCGAACGCCGCGATCTTCACTTTGAAACCGAACACGGCGACGATCCACCCGGTAAATGTCGTGCCCAGGTTCGCGCCCATGATGATACCCAGCGCATTGCGCATCTCGATCATCCGGGCGCCGACAAAAGCGAGCACGATGAGCGAAATGACCGAGCTGCTCTGCAGGATCGCCGTGGCGATGGTGCCGCCGATCGCCGCTTTCAACGGGTTGCGGGTGTGGCGGCGCAGGTTGATCCGCAGCTGACGCCCGCCGAGCTTTTCCAGCGACTGTTCGATCAACGACATCCCGAGCAGGAACAGACCGAGGCCGGCCGTCAGCTGCCAGATCGCGTCAATCACGGCTCATTTCCATCACCAGGCGAGTACCTGCGGTGCGAGTATCAGCACAGCGCCGAGCGCGACTATTAGACCGCCGCTCACAAGCTTCAGCCAGCGCGCTTCGCGTTCCTGCAGCCGACGATGTCCGAGCGTGACGAGTGCAATCGTGACCATCAAGGCGTCATCGGCGATGTAGGCGAGGTTATAGAGCATGAGATATCCGTAATAGGTCGTATCCTCCAGGTCGTAGTATGAGAGTATCTGCGTATAGAGCGCCGGCAAACCGGCCGTGCACAGCAGTTCGACGAAATTGACCAGCATCGCGAGCACCACCGTGCCGCCGAGAGCCACGAGAAGGTTCTCGGCGCGGACGACGCGGCGGATGCGGTCGTAGAGCTTCGGTTTCACACTGTCGGGGATACTCAGACTAAAGCCCCGATGCAGCGCGAAGAAATCCTTCAGGTGCACCGACCCGATGAGGACAGCGAGCCCGCCCAGGACCAGCTGGATCACGCGCGAGTATCCGATGATGAGAAACGCGTTCAACCACGCTGCCATAAATGCGAAATATGTGATCCCGCTGACGGCCACGAACGTGCCGGCAACGAGCAGGATCCGGCTGCGTCGCTTCACGTTGACAAGGATGCTGAGCAGAAATAGCAGTATCCACATCGCACAGGGGTTGAACCCGTCGATAAGGCCGAGCACGAGAGTAAAGGCAGGCAGGCCGAGTGATACCGGAGAGATGTCGCCGAACAGCGGCACCTCGACACTGGTCGCCCCATCCGGTTCGCCCGCGCCGTACAAAGCGTCCAACACCGCGTTTGCATCAAAGCCGATGATGATGCGCCCGCAGACATCGAAGGTCGGTAGGCCTGGTCGCGCGATTCCGTGCCGTTCGTTAAGCGCCAGGAAATCCGCGCGGGCGTCCTGATCGCCGGTAACTTCCCGGTATGCGATTCTAAGGCGCTGTACGCCTTGAACAAGATCGGCGAGAAATTCCCGGGCGGCGGCACAGTGGGGACACGTATCGCTGACGAACACGACGATATAATCGCAAACGAGCGGCCGCGCGAGGATTCTTGCTTCGCTTTCGGTGAACGGGACGAGCAGTGCGATCAAGAGAACGCCGACGAACGCGAGTGTTCGGGGCCGCCACACGGACCATTTGGTCTCGAAGCTCACTTGTCGTATCCCACCGAAATCCTGGATGTGAAATGATAATCAAACCGGGCAATTCGTGGTTTGATCCTTGTCAGACTAGGCACACCAACCGTAGGGAACTTTCAGATCTTTACCGGATCAGATCAAACGATTTGTTCGAGAACAGCGTAATCTGGGAGGTATCCGATTGAGAAAAAACAAGCTGGCAAACTGGCTAGGTAATTGAAACGCCTATTTTGCGAACAAGAAGTGGATATATTGGGCAAGCAGGTTAGTTTTTATCAACGCGAACGTGACATTACACGCCACCGGCTGTGTCGAAACGGCGCGGCCAACCTCACATTTGTCCCCCGTGTTCGTCGAGCATGGCGTCACACCTTACTGCCTGATGAATATATGCCGGGCGCTTATCCGCGCACCCCCACCATTACACTGACGGACGCGACTCTGTGCCGTAGATGATACGCCTTACCGCCGGCCACGGCATTGAGCCGCTCATAATAGACCCGGGCTTCGCCAAGGGGCTCAATACGCACGCCGTGTTACCTATACACCCGTGGCTGAGGCGCCCGGTTTGTCGGCCTGCTACCGTCCATTCGACATGATCTGAGGAGCGCCGGGTCCCTGCGGGGCCATACGGCGGAAATTGCTGACGGCGATCAAGATCGCGCAACACAATCCGTGCTTGACTAATACAACTTTCTTATTGTGAGAGATAGATATGGTTAAGTCATGGATCGTTGTCGCGGATAGTGCACGGACCCGGATCTTCGATGCCGATTCGCGCTCCCGTAAGCTTACCGAGATCGAAGGCCTGGTACACCCACAAGGCCGCGCCCACGAGCAAGAACTGAGTTCCGACCGGCCCGGCCGCGCGTTCGACAGCGTCGGCGGTGGCCGCCACGGCATGTCCAAGCCGGTGTCGCCGCACGAACACGAAGCAGAGCTATTCGCCCGGCGCATCGCCGAGCGGCTGGACGACGCATACACGGCGAGCGAGTTCAAGCGGCTGCAGCTGGCGGCGCCGCCCGCGTTTCTCGGTGTGCTCAGGAAATACCTGGGCGCAAACGTGCTGAAAGGGCTCGAAAAGGTTATCAACAAAAACCTCGTGCACGAAGCACCGGAGACGATCGCAGTCCACTTTTTCGGCACCCCCAGGCAGGCGAAGACTTAGGCAAGCCGGTAATGGGTGAACCCATGGACACCTTTGGCGCGCTACGCGAGACCATGGTCGAACAGCATATCCGCGCGCGCGGCATCGACTCCGAGCTGGTGCTGGACGCCATGCGGCGCGTACCCCGTGAGGCCTTTCTGCCCAAAAACCTGCATGAGTTTGCCTACGAAGACTCGCCACTCCCGATCGCCGAAGGGCAAACGATATCCCAACCGTATATCGTGGCGCTGATGATCGACGCGCTTGAACTCAAAGGCGGCGAAAAGGTACTCGAAATCGGCGCCGGCTCGGGCTACGCGGCCGCGGTGATCGCACAGATCGCCGGTGAGGTCTATACCGTCGAACGCCTCGGTTCGCTGGCGTCGCAGGCCGCCGCCACCCTGGCCGAGATCGGCTGCCATAACATGCACGTACTGCACGGCGACGGTACGCAGGGCTGGCGCGAGCATGCGCCATACGATGCGATCGTCGTCGCCGCCGGCGGCCCCTCGGTGCCGGAATCCTTGAAGGCGCAGTTGAAGGTCGGCGGACGTCTAATCATTCCGATCGGGACCGATCCGCGCGTCCAGGAACTGGTGCGGATCGTGCGCCGCTCACGCGATCATTACGTGACCCAGGACATCGCCGATGTGCGCTTCGTACCGCTCGTTGGCCGCGAAGGCTGGACCTCGGCACAAGATGCGGGACTGCCCCCGCCCCCACGAGCAAAAGCAGAGACCGTCGAGGAGGACGCTGTCGCGGCTATCGCCGCTGGAGCCGAAGCGTTCGTATCGATCGAGTCGTGTGATCTGGAGCCGCTGCTGCGGCGGATCGGCGATGCGAGGATCGTCCTCATCGGCGAGGCGTCGCATGGGACGTCGGAATTCTATCGCTTCCGCGCGCAAGTCACTCAAGATCTGATCGAGAAAAAGGGATTTTCTTTCATCGCCATCGAGGGTGACTGGCCCGATGCCGCACATATCGATCACTATGTCCGGCATTTCGAGTATCCGCCGGCCGAATGGGAGGCGTTCGCGCGCTTCCCGACGTGGATGTGGCGCAATCAGGAGGTGCGTGAATTTATCGACTGGCTGCGCCTGCACAATACCAAACGCCACCCGGGCCAGCGGGTCGCGTTCTATGGGCTCGACCTGTACAGCCTTTACAGTTCGATCCGATCGATCCTGGAATACCTCGACACGGTCGATCCGGACGCGGCCGCGACGGCTCGTCAGCGCTACGGGTGTCTCACGCCATGGCAGTCGGATCCGGCCTCCTACGGCCATGCCGCGCTTACGGGCCGTTACCGGACATGCGAAAAAGAGGTGGTGACGATGCTCGCCTCGATCCTCGAAAAGCATCAAACCTACGCCATGCACGACGGTGAACGCTACCTGGGTGCGGTACAAAACGCACGTCTGATCGCGAATGCCGAACGCTATTACCGGGTGATGTATTACGGTTCCCGCGAGTCGTGGAACCTGCGCGACAACCACATGTTCGAGACGTTGGAAACGATGCTGAAATTTCACGGCATGCACAGTAAGGCGGTCGTCTGGGCGCACAACTCGCACGTGGGCGATGCGGCGGCGACCGAAATGTCGGCCCGCGGTGAACATAATATCGGACACCTCTGCCGCAAGGCGTTCGGTGAAGATGTCTACATCATCGGCTTCGGCACAGACCACGGTACTGTCGCCGCGGCATCGGATTGGGACGGTCCGATGGAGATCAAGACGGTGCGTCCGTCGCTCGACGGCAGCTACGAGAGGCTTTGTCATTCGACCCGGCAGCCGAACTTCCTATTACCGCTCGGAGCGTACCGGACGCCGGACGGCGGCGGCCTCCTCAAGCCACGGCTCGAACGCGCGATCGGGGTGATCTACCGGCCAGAAACTGAGTTCGCGAGCCATTACTTCCAGGCCGTGCTGCCATATCAGTTCGACGAATACGTCTGGTTCGACGACACCCGCGCCGTGCGCCCAATCGAGACGCACACACTGGAAGGATTGCCCGATACCTACCCGTTCGGTACTTGATCACGGATGCAGATCAACACCGACATCGACTATGTTCTGTCCAAGCTCGAATGGATGCAAAACGAGCAGATCTGGCCGAACGGGCTGCGTTACCTGTGGACCGATGCATTTGGCGTAATCCTGCTGGTTTCGCTCTACCACGAACTCGGCGAAGGGCGCTATCTCGAGCAGGCCGAGG
>DAOWDI010000142.1 GCA_030639105.1 Gammaproteobacteria bacterium
ATTGCGCAGGGTACGCCCCGGCATCTACCTCCGCCTCTTCCTATCCTGCGTACTGGTGACGGCCACCGCGGGCTGCGCCGTCAATCCGGTAACCGGCCAGCAGGAATTCGTCTTGATGTCCGAGCAGCAGGAGCTGGCCGTCGGCAGGCAGGCCAGTCAGCAGGTCCTGCGGCAGTACCGGGTTTACCCCGATCAGCAGCTACAGGCCTATGTCACACGCGTCGGGCAGCGCCTCGCCGAGGTAAGCCACCGCGGTGATTTGGTCTACCGCTTTACGCTACTTGACAGCACCGAGATCAATGCCTTCGCTTTACCGGGCGGCTATGTCTACATTACTCGCGGCCTGCTGGCTTATCTCAATTCGGAGGCCGAACTCGCCGCGGTCCTCGGACACGAAATCGGTCACGTCACCGCGCGCCATAGCGTACGCCAACAGACTTCCGCTCAGGCGGCCGGCATCGGTGCCGGGATCTTGTCGATACTGCTGCCGGAATTGTCCAATGCCGGGCTGGGGCAAACAGTCAACGTACTCGGAACAGCATTGCTGCGCGGCTACGGGCGTGAACATGAACTCGAAGCCGATCGCCTTGGGGCCGATTATCTCACGCAGAGCGGCTACGACCCGGAGGCAATGCTGGCGGTGATCCGAACACTGAAGGAGCACGAAATATTTGATCAGCGCCTTGCCCGCCAGGAGGGGCGCCCGGCCCGCGCCTACCACGGCGTTTTTTCGACCCACCCGGACAACGATACGCGATTGCGCGAAATCATCGACTACGCCCGAGCGCAGGATACGGCCGCTGATGCGGTATACCGCGACCGCTTTTTAGATGAGATCGACGGCTTGATCTTCGGTCCCAATCCGGCCGACGGCGTCCTCATCGGGGGAAACTTCTATCACCCGGATCTCGGATTTGCGGTGCGGTTTCCGACCGGCTGGGAGGTCGTCAATCAGCCTGACCAACTCGTCGCGGTCAATCCTCAAAGGACCGCACAAGTGCGGGTGATAGTACGACCCGCCGAACCTGGGATGACGGCGCACGACCTGCTGACTCAACTGGGGGTTGGTAGCCTGGGTGCACAACAACGTCTCAGTGCCGCGGGCGTGGACGGGATCACCGGCATCGCGAAGATCAACGTCGATGGGCGCATGCGTGCTGTACGCGTCGGCCTACTCCTGCTAGGCGGGCACGCCTACGTCGTCACCGGTATTGCACGCGTGCCCAGACAACAGGCGCAATTCGATGATGTCTTCAAAAACGTAGCGACGAATTTCCACCGACTGACCGCGGCCGAACGCTCGGTTACGCGCGGCAATCGTCTTCGTGTCATTAGTCTCAATGGCGCGATTACGTGGGCGGCTTTGGCGCGAAGCTCGCCGTTGGAAAAGCTGCCTGAACCACACCTGAGGTTGTTGAACGCGGCGCCGGACGGGACAGCCGGGCCAACGAGGCGGCGCATCAAGATCGTCGAGTAGATCGATGCTGTCGGGAAGTATGGGCGCGGCACGGAACTTTCACGCTCATCGAGGGTCTTTGATCTATAGATTCCGTGAGAACGGACCGCCATATCTACAAATGGCGGGGCGGGTCTGGTATCCCCAACCAGGCCGGCTAAAGTGGCCCCGGTTCCTTTAAATCCCCCTTTAACTATCGGGGCCCTTTTTAATCCTACGGTTCGGCTAAAAACCAGCCCGCAATAAGCTCGAGCGCCCGGTCAACCCCGTGCCGCTCGGTGGCGGAAAAAAGCTGTACGGCAATGGGCATCCTCCCGGGATCGATTCCACGCTCGGCTTCGCGCACGGCCTTCGCTGCCTGTTGCTGGTTCAATTTATCGCACTTGTTCAATAACAAAAGTGCGGGCAGATCCGCACCAACGCACCACGTGAGGATCTGCAACTCTTGTTCTTTCAACGAGTGGCGCGAATCCGCGACGAGAACAAGGCCGATCAATGAGCGACGGGTTTCGAGGTAGCGTGGGATCTCAGACGCCCAATGACGGCGCTTGGATTGCGATACTTTGGCAAAGCCGAAGCCCGGCAGATCGATGATCCTGCGCCCCGGGGCAAACTCGTATATCACAAAATGTTGTGTACGACCGGGGGTTCGACTCGTACGCGCCAGTTTTCTTCTGTTACACAGGGCGTTAATCACACTTGATTTGCCGGCATTCGAGCGGCCAGCGAACGCAATTTCGGCGCCCGAATCATCGGGCATTTGGTCCAGAAGGAACGCCTCTTTGACGAACTCGGTCATCGAGAGGTTCGGGCCTTGCGGAGGTTGGTGGTCTGACATAGCTACAAATTTGAGAATCAAACGCCGGGGCCGTTATATAATGCGCCGCTCACCGTGTCGTTGGGAAGCCGATGAATTTGAAAAGCCCCCTCATCGCCGGGGCCCTTGCTTTAGGGTTGGCTGGGTTGGATGTCCCCGCAAACGAACTAGCGAAGAACCTATGCGCTGCCTGCCACGGGCCGGATGGAAACAGTATCAACCCCGAGTGGCCCAACCTGGCGGGCCAGCATAGCAAATACCTAGTCCAGCAGCTGCAGGCA
>DAOWDI010000231.1 GCA_030639105.1 Gammaproteobacteria bacterium
CGATCGGCCGGTATCATTTTTGAGTTGCATTTTTGCATGCCGGCAGCCTGGCAATCGTTATAATTGCAGGGGCCCGTTTGGTACGGCTCCCAGGATCAAACTCAACATTGTTAGATCAATAATATGCTTGACCCAATACTACTGCGTAATCATCTCGATGTGGTACGCGATGCGGTAAATCGCCGGCATCAGTCGATAGATTTTGAGGTCTATGAGACACTCGAAGTACGTCGCAAGACCCTGCAGGTGGAGACCGAGAGCCTGCAGGCTGAGCGCAATAGCCGCAGCAAGTCGATTGGCGAAGCTAAGAGCCGCGGCGAGGATATTGCACCGCTGCGCGCTGTGGTGGCGGTGCTGGGTGAGCAATTGAAGGCGCGCCAAGCCGAACTCGAGGAGGTGCAACAGGCGCTCACAGACTTCATGCTCAGGCTGCCGAATGTGCCGCATGAATCGGTTCCCACCGGCGTTAGCGAGGATGACAACATCGAGGTCCGGCGTTGGGGTAAACCACGGCATTATGATTTCGAGGTGCGCGACCATGTTGACATCGGGGCGATGCATGGCGGGATGGACTTTGAGGCGGGAGTGACCTTGGCAAGTGCGCGATTCGTCGTGTTGTCGGGTCAGATCGCGAGACTCCACCGTGCACTGGCGCAGTTCATGCTCGATGTCCATACGAGCGAACACGGTTATCGTGAGGTCTATGTTCCGTATCTCGTCAACGAACGAACCATGCGCGGTACGGGGCAGTTGCCCAAGTTCAAGGAAGACCTGTTCGAGGTGCCAGAGCAGGGGTTTTTTCTGATCCCGACAGCTGAGGTGCCGGTGACCAATTTGGCGCAGGACAAGATCCTCGACGCCGAGGGCGTGCCCGCAAAATACGTGTGCCACACGCCGTGTTTCCGCAGCGAAGCAGGGTCCTACGGCAAAGACACTCGCGGGATGATCCGACAGCATCAGTTCGATAAGGTTGAACTAGTGCAACTCGTGCGACCCGCGGATTCATACGAGGTTCTCGAAGCGTTGACGGCAAACGCCGAAGCGATCCTCAGGAAATTGGAGCTGCCTTATCGCGTGGTCACGCTGAGCACTGGTGATTTGGGGTTTTGTGCGGCGAAAACCTACGACCTCGAGGTCTGGCTGCCGGCGCAGAAAACGTACCGTGAGATCTCTTCCTGCAGCAATTTTGAGGACTTTCAGGCACGCAGAGTCAAAGCGCGCTGGCGCAATCCCGCGACCGGCAAACCAGAGTTGTTGCATACACTCAATGGCTCCGGTGTGGCCGTTGGCCGAGCCCTGGTCGCGGTGCTGGAAAACTATCAGATGGCGGACGGCGCCGTTGTAGTACCGGAGCCCTTGCGGCCCTATATGGCGGGTACCGAAATCTTGACACCCGCCTGAAATCGGGTGACGAGCGGGCTGTTCAGACCAGCCACAACAACAACACGACGAAGCCGATCACGGCAAGGATCGGGAGCAGCACGGCCTGCCAGTCTCCTTCCTCCGCGGATGGACTCTCGTGCAGCATGCGCTTCGCGGCCGGCCACACGAAGATGAGCATCGCAATGATGAGCACCGCGGAGCCGATCTTTAACCAGTCCATCGATCACTCCGAAATAATAAAGGCCGATCGCCACAGTGGCAGATCGGCCTGGGTTTGGCTCTTAGCCGAGGGTCTCAGTCGTCGCCGAAGGCGCCAAGCAGGTGCAGCAGGCTCGTGAAGATGTTCAGGATGCTGATGTACAGGCTTACCGTGGCATGGATGTAGTTCGTTTCTCCACCGTTCACCATTCGCCCGGTGTCATACAGGATGAATCCGCTGAACAACATGACGATGGCGGCCGAGAGCGCGAGTGACAGTGCCGGGATGGCAAAGAATATATTCGCCAGCGCGGCGCCGAGGATCACCAACAGTCCCACGAACAGGAAGCCGCCCATGAAGCTGAAGTCACGCCGGGTCGTCAGCGCGTAGCCGGAAAGCCCGAGGAAGATCACGCCGGTACCGCCCAATGCGGTCATCACGATCTGAGGTCCGCCTGGAACCGACAGATAATGACTGATCGTGGGGCCGAGGCCGAAGCCCAGCAGACCCGTAAACAGGAACACGACACCTATCCCAGCGCCTGAATTCGCGGTCTTTGGTAGGACGAGCCACAAGATACCGAGTGCGGCGAAGGTGCAGATGAGGCTGACGCCGAAGCCGACCCGCATGAAAACCGCAAGCGCGGCCATCAATGCACTGAACAGCAGTGTCATGGAAAGCAGCGTATAGGTATTGCGAATCAGTTTGTTGGTGGCCAGGACCGCTGATCCGGGCCGAGTTACTGCGTAATTTATAGGCATATTTCGTAGTCCCTCCAATGAGACCTGGGTAATGTTATCGGCTAAATATCATAAGACCTTATCAAAATGGAAAGGTTCTGCCAAATAATAAGGGCGAATATGCAAAATTCAAGCACCATTTGCTAGCGGATTTTTGGATAGGATTCAATCAGATAGTCTTCCGCCCTTCGAAGTTGAGCCATATGCGTGGCGCAGCGGTTGGATGTGCCGATCGTGAAATGCGACGGGGGCTCGCGTCCCTCGGGGGGGGGGGGGGTAAAGCTCTTCCCGCCCCACCACCGGTGTCCTCACTTCGTTTGCCCGATCTTCCGGCTCAGCTCGTAGTTGATTGCATTTTGAATCGGTCGTCACCGACTGGCATAGAGAACTTGGCAACGGTGCGAAGGGAATGAGTATCGATTTATCTGGTGGCGGTCCTGGGCTGGTTGCCGGCACGCGCTGCAGATGACCGGTTACCTCTGTCACCATTGGACCTTCTTCCCGGTTTTCATTTCGCTCAAACTGGGCTACGGAAATTCCGGAGGAAATCAATCCTCTACA
>DAOWDI010000074.1 GCA_030639105.1 Gammaproteobacteria bacterium
GCTCGCCTCCAGGATATCGACGAGAGGAAACACCAGCGGTATGCCTCGCGCTTGCGCTTGTGCCCTCATCACGCTCAGCATCGCACTCTCGTCCCGGGCGCCCAGCAGCCTGCGCCCCGCGGGCTCATCCACGACCAGCCAAACCAGGGTGTCGGGCCGTTCCTTCCCCCAGACAACCAGGCCATGGGATCGCATTTCTTTGTTCAGCACGTAAGCGTCAAACTCTACGCGCAGCACCAGCCCGCTAGATTTCGGCCCACTACCGCGGGGCCGTTCATAGCCGAATCGCTGGACCAGGTGCCTGGCCTGCCCGACGACACCGCGCGCGGGTTTGCTTCGCGCCGCGGCACCGTCACCGGTAAGTTTCACGATGACGGCTTCCAGGGCCTTCGCGATCCCACGCCTGAATTCGGGCTCGGAGCGGTCGGCGACGGCGGCACTAGCGCCGTAGAGACCCTCGACATCGGCGGCGCCGGCCGCGATGGCGGCAAGGACTAGCACGGCGGTTGCGATACCTGTTTTGAGGCGCATGAGCAAACGCTATGCGAAAGCGATTTGGCAAGTCAAGGATCCAGCCCGGATTTTTGATGAGGCGCCGCCCATCTTCTGGATGGGGCATCGCTTATACACCTAGCTTGGGCGCATACTCGCACCTAACGGATGCCAATACAGTGGAGCCATCGGCATCGACGTGAGTGGAAACAGCATTTTTAACCTGCCCCTTTATGGTTCAAAATACGCGCGAGCCCATTTACCATCAACCGCATGTCGGACCAAAGCAGAAAAACCATCACCTATCGGGACGCCGGCGTCGATATCGAACGCGGCGCCGCATTGATCGAGCAGATCAAACCGGCGGTGAAGCGCACCCACAGGCAGGGCGTCGCCAGCGATATCGGCGGTTTCGGCGGCCTGTTCGCTCTCGGGGACTGCGGCTTCGACGATCCGGTATTGGTGTCGGCAACCGATGGCGTCGGGACCAAGCTCAAGCTCGCGATCGAAGCGCAGCACCATAGCACCGTCGGCATCGATCTGGTCGCGATGTGCGTCAATGACGTCATCGTCCAGGGCGCCGAGCCGCTGTTCTTCCTCGATTACTTCGCCAGCGGGAGACTCGAACTGGGCGCCGCGCGCGAGATCATCGAAGGAATTGCACGGGGATGCGAGATCGCAGGGGCCGCGTTATTGGGCGGAGAAACCGCCGAGATGCCCGATATGTATCACGATGATGACTATGATCTGGCCGGGTTCTGCGTCGGCGCCGTCGAACGCGACCGTCTCTTGGATGCAGCGCGCGTCCAAGTCGGCGACAAGATACTCGGTATGGCGTCAAGCGGCCTGCATGCGAACGGCTACTCGCTCGTGCGCCGCATCCTCACCGACCGAGCGATCCCGCTGACGACAACAATCAACGGCGAGGGGCTTCTCGACGTCCTCTTGGAGCCAACCCGAATCTACGTAAAACCCCTACTCGAGGTGCTGCGCGGGTTCGATATCCACGCACTCGCCCATATCACCGGCGGCGGCATGACCGGCAATATCCCGCGCGTCCTGCCGAGCGGAACCGTTGCCAACATCGATCTTGGTTCCTGGTCGCTGCCGGCGATCTTCGCCTGGCTTGCCGATACCGGCCCGATCGACACACTCGAGCTCTTGGGTACCTTCAACTGCGGCATCGGCATGGTCATCATCGTGCCGCCGCACCAGGCCGCGGCGATCACCGAGGCGCTGGCAGCCCAGGGCGAGTCGGTCTTCGAAATCGGCGAGGTTGGCGCAAGCGCCGAAGCCGGCGCGGTCAGATACAACGGCCGCCTGGCCTAAGGAGACGGCGCTTCGCCATCATCCGGCGTTACCGCTCGATGTCGAATTGTTCGACCAACCGCCGCAAGAAAGCCGCGCAGGATCTGCGATTCGCTCCGCAACAAGCGCGTGCGGTTTAGCAAGCGCCAGATCCGCCGTTCCAGCAGCCTCGGGTTCGACGGATCGAAATAGCCTACGAGGTTCATCGTTTCCAATAGATGTCGATGAAGTCTGGCCAGCTCCGCGGCCGTCGCCGCCCGATCACACGTCCCGATGCCGTCTTTTGGCTCCGCTTGCATACTCAGCAGCGCTTTGCGGACTTCGTAGACACAGACCTGCACCGCTTGGGCGAGGTTCAGCGAGTTGAAATCGTCGACGGTCGGGATCCGGATGGCACGCTGACACCAATCGAGTTGTGCATTACTCAAGCCCGATTGCTCGCGGCCGAAAACGACCGCGACTGGACCCTCGGCGGTGGCACCACGGATCTGCTCGGCAGCCTCGGCCGGTGACAACACCGGCCACCGCAGATGCCGCGCACGCGCCGTTGTCCCGAATACCATCACACAATCTTCGACTGCCGCCTCGAGCGACTCCGTGACGCTCGCCCCGGCGAGTACATCGTCCGCACCAGAGGCCCTCGCGGTCGCTGCGGCTGCTGGAAAGACCTTCGGCGCAACGAGCGTAAGCGCACTGAACCCCATCGATTTCATTGCCCGTGCGCTCGCGCCGATATTTCCCGGATGCGTGGTGCCGACCAGGACAATGCGAACGGCCCCGAAGCGATCCGCCACGCCACCGCCCGTTTTACCCGAATTGGAAATTATCAACGCATCGCCACCCGTATCCGTTACTATGGCTCACCATTCTATAATGGGCCAACCGCCATGCACCCCATGTTGAACATTGCCGTGCGCGCCGCCCGGCGCGCCGGCACGGTTATCAACCGTGCGCTGAATCGACTCGGGGACATCCATATCGACAAAAAAGGCCACCAGGACTACGTTACAGAGATCGATCGCGAAGCAGAAGCGGTGATTATCCATACACTACTCGACGCCTACCCCGATCATGGGATCCTCGCGGAGGAATCCGGTGAGCAGGGCGCGAGCGACTACGTATGGGTCATCGACCCGCTCGACGGGACGACAAACTTCCTCCACGGCTATCCGCAATTTGCGGTGTCGATCGCACTGCGGGTTCGCGGCGAACTCGACCAGGCCGTAATATTCGATCCAGTACGCGATGAACTGTTTACCGCAACCCGCGGCGCCGGCGCTCAGCTCAATAACCGCCGGATCCGCGTAAGCAACTGTCTGAAGCTCGAACATGCGCTGCTGGCGACGGGTTTCCCGGTACGCGAAAGGGCGATGATCGATCCCTACCTGCCGACGCTCGCGGCGTTTCTGCCCCAGGTCGCCGGGGTTCGTCGTGCCGGAGCCGCGAGCCTGGATTTGGCTTTCGTTGCGTGCGGACGCCTCGACGGATTCTGGGAATTTGGCTTGCGCGCGTGGGACATAGCAGCCGGCGCCCTCCTCGTCCAGGAGGCCGGCGGCATCTTGACCGAACCCGACGGATCTCTCGACATGCTCGAAAGCGGCAATATCCTGTGCGGCTCACCGCGGATCCATCAACAGATGCTGAAGAGACTGGCCGACCACATTACGTGAATCGGCCGATAAGAGGTATTCTAGGAGTCCGTCGGACTTGGACGTTGGGCTACGGGGCGTTGCAATTTCCGAAACCACTGAGACAAGGCAATCACGATGACGGAATCTATCAGCATTATCATGCCGGCAAAAAACGAACAGGCCGGCCTTGGAGAATTGCTGCCGAAACTGAAGTCACAATTTCCGGATGCGGAAATTATCGTCGTCGACGACGGGAGCACGGATGCCACTGCTAAAATCTGCGGCGAACACGATGTCAATCGCATCGCTCACCCTTATTCGATGGGCAACGGCGCGGCGATCAAGTCGGGCGCCCGGCAGGCACACGGGAACATTCTCGTGTTCATGGATGCCGACGGCCAGCACAACCCGGATGACATCCCGCGCTTGCTGGAGAAACTGGACGACGGCTTTGAGATGGCCATCGGGGCGCGAGACTGGGACACCCATGCATCGCTCGGGCGGCGCCTCGCGAACCGTATCTACAACGGGCTGGCGTCATACATGACAGACAAACCGATCGATGATCTGACGTCGGGTTTCAGGGCGGCACGCGCGCGTCATTTCCGTCGGTTTCTATATTTGCTGCCAAACGGTTTCTCCTATCCCTCGACGTGTACCATGGCGTTTTTTCGCTCGGGCCTGCCGGTGGGATACGTACCGATCCGAGCGAAGCAGCGTGAAGGGACTAGCCATATCCATATCATCAAAGACGGCACCCGTTTCTTCATGGTGATCATAAAAATCGGCACCTTATTTTCGCCAATGCGGCTTTTCTTACCCATCAGCGTCGCATTGTTTCTCATGGGCCTCGGGTATTACGCCTATACCTATCTGTCACTCCACCGATTTACGAATATGAGCGCGCTGCTGTTTATTTCTTCGCTGTTTACGTTTCTCATCGGCATCCTCGCAGAGTTAGTCTCTTCGCTGCATTACAAAGAAGCCAACTTCGAAAGGCGGCTGGTGAAGCGCGACGAGTGACGGGGTGTTAACGTTAACATAAGCCAGGTCCGGCAAATGTGGATATGAGATGAAAAATATCGAACCTGCAAAACTAGTAGCGAAC
>DAOWDI010000083.1 GCA_030639105.1 Gammaproteobacteria bacterium
AGATGGTTCCGAGCTGTGATGATTTTAGGAATTCCGGTTGGCCGTTTTCGGTCCATCGCCGCCGCGCCGCCGTTCATCGAACCGGCCGCCGACCTCACTGAACGTGTTTCCTCGACCTCCACCATCCGTTGCGCGATGTTTTGAGCCGAGTTCATGGGTGAATCAGTATGGGTCACGGATGTTGAGTCAGCGGGTTCCGGTCGGGATGAAGATCGTGCCGATGCCTCATTTGACCGATATGTTGAATTAGGCGGATCCGGGCTTAGGCGCTCAATACTCGCCACCAGTCGATCCAGTGCCCCAAGGACACGAGTTGCCATGAACGGCCGTCGAATCGCATGAGCTGCATCTGCTGATTCTGAGTCGGTGATGAAAATCTCACGGGCATTGCCGATCCCGAATTTCGTTGCCTCCCGTTCGGCGGCGAGATTGGAATTGGCATTGTCGAGAAGAACCAGGTCGGCCTCCTGGTCGCCACCGTCCGCAACCATGATATATGAATGCCGGCGCCCCGCAGACAACTTGAATATCCGGTTTAACACTTGGTACTCATGCGCTTGCACGCCGACCACTGCCACTATGTACGCTTTCGCATTCGTCATATGATGGCTCTGAGTTTTCTGATGGCAATCATGCGGTTGTTGTCTTACGCACCAACGGCCTTCGGCAGCTTCATAACGGCCACCTCGTTGCTGACGCGAGTAAGCCGTTCGATGAGTGTTCTCAAGAACGATCTAGAAAAACGAAGCTGACAATCCGCGGAAGCTTGCGTCATCAGTGTGTCACTTATTTTCAATAGGGATACTTCGTCCCGTGCAATTACCGAGGCCGAACGTAGCGATTTCGACAAATAACCCATTTCACCAAAACACTCTCCCCGCTCTATCGTGCACAACTCGACATTCTGTTTGATCACGGACACATCTCCGGCGGTAACAATGTAGAAGCACAAATCGAGATCACCTTCCATAACGATGAGATCTCCTGGCGAAAATGATTTCCAGATACAGGTTTTGACCACCTCCAAAATTTCCGCATTCGAAAATTCCTCAAAGAATTCGAGTTCCCTAAGAACTAGAAACTTCTCGTCATCAGAGAAATCGGATTGCGAAAGATCAAGTTTCGAAAATAGGGCGGCTAGATCGGACGCCATTTCCCCACCAGTTTGGTAACGGGCTACCGTATTTTTGGCCAACGAACAGTCGATAATCGTTTGGATACCTTCCGGCAGATCGCGCCGAACATCCGCGATCGGAGGCGGATCTTCGTTGCATATCTGGTCGATCAAATCAACCAGGTCGCGAGCTTGAAACGGTGGATTCCCGGCCAACAGCTCGTACATCACGACGCCTAAGGAATAGAGATCGGTTTGATGAGTGACTTCCTCGCCACGGGCCTGCTCGGGGGACATGTAGAGAGGCGATCCCATAGTTTCCAGGCCGAGAGTATTCAACCCCGTAAATGCCCATTTGGCGATCCCAAAATCCCCTATCTTCGTACCTCCCTCTCCAGTAAGCATAATATTGGAAGGCTTTATATCGCAGTGAATGACGCCACGACGATGTGCGTAATCGAGTGTTCTCGCACACTTATAGATAATCGCCGCCACCTTTTCAGCAGAGAGGACTTTTTCATGGTTACACCATTTTTTCAGCGTCTCGCTGTTTCCAAGATGTTCCATCACAATATACGGCTCGCCATCGTACTCGCCGGCATCGAGTATCCTGACCATATTTGGATGGTTCAGCGAACGCGCGATCTGGGCTTCATTTAGAAATGAATTTCGCACGAGCGCTCGGGTCTGATATTTGTCATCGTGGCCAAGGCTACAGACCTTGATAGCGACGTCACGATCAGCAAACAAATCGTATGCGCTGTATACGGTCCCCATGGCCCCTCGACTAAGTACTTCGAGGACATGGTATTTATCGATCTGTTCTGGTAGGTTCATGAGCATTCGGCATTCCGTAGCCTCGCCGAAACTAGTCACGGCTTGAGGTCGGTATCGGCCGCAACCAGAAGATCCTTTAGAAAAAATGGTCGCATCTCATCAAGCATTTAGATCATCGGCAACTGTACTTGTATAGTTGATTTACATCAGAGTCCTTAGGTGCAGTACCGGGAGCGTAAAAAGTGGCAAGCAGAGCAACCGGGGTTGGGTTTCTAGCATGCGTAGGCAAGGATCATTGGGATGACCGGGCCTTGCCCCCACTCAGCGGCAAGTTTGCCCGATTTGGATCGCTTTGGTCCGGGAGACGACCGTGCCAATACGTCTGAATTAGCGACGGCCAAGCATAATTCGATCTGGGCGTAGCGGCATTTTTCGACGATTCCGTCGATGAATATCCGTTTTCCACCGGTGTCACACAAGGCGAAGGGCCGCCAAGAGATCTCCGCAACGTCGATATGTTTGACGATTATATGGGCCCGGTTCCCCGGTGATTAAAAGGCGGCCGCGCCAGCGGCGGCGATGATCCCATCCTCGAAGGATTTCACACCGCTGATCCCAATCGCACCGAGGATCTCGCCGTCATGTTCGAGCGGCGCGCCGCCTTCTATCGGCAGCATGCCCGGCATGGCGAGGTAGCCTGCACGCCCATCCGCGACCGTTTGTTCCCAGAATTTGGTTGGTCGGCGGAACATCACCGCGACTTTAGCCTTGGTGATCGCCACCTCGATGCTGCCGAGCTGGACCTTCTCGCGCTGCAGGTACATCAGGTGGCCGCCATCATCGACCACCGCGATGACGACGTTCCAGCCGTTCTTTTGCGCCTCAGCCTCGGCCGCCTTCACCACCCGCTTCACATCGTCCAGACCCATTATCTGTTTGCTGTACATCGTCTTGATCTCCCGGTTGCCGTCGATTCGCCCCATAGGGTAATAGATTGCGGGGGTTCCAGGCGAGAGCCCGCAGGTATACAAGATGGGGCCTGAAGTCGATCTATCCAACGTCCGTCACGGCCGCCGGATTTCGAAGATCCTCATCAGACCCGCACAGTTAAAGAACCCAAGTCGCGACAGGCTCAAGCAGTATCTAAGACGCCGTGATCTAATTCGGGCTCAAAGAGACCTTCAACCCGCGTTGGCGCCTCAGGGTAACCCGCGGACAGTTCTCCGCTCAGAATCGCTCGAGTTCCGGATGCGGCAATTTACCGCCGCGCACGTGCATGGCCCCGAACTCCGCACAGCGGTGCAAGGTGGGGATCGCTTTGCCGGGATTCAAAAGGCCAGCAGGATCGAAGGCGTCCTTGATGGCGTGGAACACGGCTAATTCCGGCGCCGAGAACTGAAGGCACATCTGCTCCAGCTTTTCGACCCCAACCCCATGCTCGCCGGTAATAGTGCCGCCGACCTCGACGCAGAGTTCCAGGATCTCGGCGCCAAGCCGCTCCGCGGCCTCTAGTTGACCGTCTTCGTTGGCATCATAAGCGATCAGCGGGTGGAGATTGCCGTCGCCGGCATGGAATACATTTGCCACCGCTAAGCCGTATTCCTGCGACAACTCGGCGATCCGCCCCAGCACGACACCCAGATTACGGCGCGGGATCGTCCCGTCCATGCAGTAATAATCAGGGGCGATGCGGCCCATCGCCGGGAATGCGGCCTTGCGGCCCATCCAGAATCGCAAGCGTTCCTCTTCCGTTGTCGACACCCGCGCCTCGCTACAGCCATGGCGCCTGAAGATGTCTTCGACCGCACGTAGTTGCGTATCGACCTCATCGGGCGTGCCGTCTAACTCACACAGAAGAATCGCGTTCGCATCGCGCGGATAGCCGGCCTGACAATAATCTTCGGCCGCCTGGATTGCGAGGCGGTCCATCATTTCCAGCCCCGCCGGTATAATGCCGGCCGCAATCACACCCGCGACCGTATCGGCGGCTGCCTGTACCTTATCGAAGGCTCCCAACAAGACCCTCGCCACCGGCGGACGCGGCAGCAGTTTCACCGTGATCTGCATAATGATACCGAGCATGCCTTCGGAACCGTTCAGTATCGCCAGCAGATCGTAGCCCGGGCTATCGAGCGCCGCCGCCCCTAGGGTCAACCAGTCCCCCTGTGCCGTCAGGATCTCGACCCGCAGGACATTGTGAACGGTTAGTCCGTATTTCAGGCAATGGACGCCGCCCGCGTTTTCCGCGACATTACCGCCGATCGAGCAAGCGATTTGAGAAGAGGGATCCGGTGCATAATACAAGCCGTAGGCAGCCGCCGCCTCGGAGATGGCGATATTTCTGACCCCCGGTTCGACGACGGCAATGCGATTCTCCGCGTCGATTTCGACGATGCGATTGAATTTCGCGAGGCTCATCAGACAACCGTCCGCGCGCGGCAGCGCGCCGCCCGACAGCCCCGTACCCGCCCCTCGGGCGATGACCGGCACTTCGTGGTTGGCGCAGATCTTGACGACGGCCTCGACCTGGCCGCGTGTTTCTGGCAACGCAACCATGCGCGGCACCTGTTGATAGGCGGAGAGCCCATCACACTCATAGGGCCGCTTGTCTTCGATCTCTGTGAGCAGCGCCTCAGGCGGCAACACCCTGGCCAAGGCGTCTTCGCAATCCACAACCGGCCCCATCAGGAGAAAACAGCCGCCGATGGTACCACCACCACGCCATTGGGGGTAACCATAAACCGTTTAGCGTCGGCTTTGAGGTCCACGCCAACCTGCTCATTGGCGGGGACGCTACGGCTAAAGACCTCTCGGAAGTTGTTTCATGGCGTATTTATTGGGTGCCGGAAAGCACTGTCCCCGGGCTGGTGACTACACTGGCCAACTCGCTATAATGACTTACGAATTATACAGTTATAACCAATCATTCGAACGCCTTGGAACCCTTTAGAAATCGATGGCCGAAGAAATTCTCGTTAACGTGACACCTCAGGAAACGCGCGTCGCGTCGATCGAGAATGGTGTTCTACAGGAGGTCGTGGTCGAACGCTGCCGTAATCGCGGCCTGGTCGGCAACATCTATCTCGGCCGCATTAGTCGTGTATTGCCCGGACTGGGCGCCACATTCCTGGATATCGGCCTCGAACGCACGGGATTTCTTCACATTTCTGACATCGCGCAAGTCCATAAAGACACGGAAACGAATAGTACGGATATCGCGATCGAACAGGTGCTGCAAGAAGGACAGCAGTTACTCGTCCAGGTTACGAAGGATCCGCTCGGCAGCAAGGG
Organism: Gammaproteobacteria bacterium; assembly: GCA_030639105.1. Classification (GTDB taxonomy): domain Bacteria; phylum Pseudomonadota; class Gammaproteobacteria; genus UBA11873. The sequence goes on from DAOWDI010000083.1 coordinate 5,183, forward strand.
TGCCCGCCTCAGCACTTTCTTGAGTATCCCATCGCGCTATCTGGTGTTTATGCCCCATACGACGTCACTTGGGATATCGCAGCGGATCGAGAACGATGACGAAAGACAACGCTTGCGTGATCTGTTGATCGAACTGGAGCCGGCGTTAGACAGAGTCGAAATAGACTCCTCCGAAACGGCCCCCGCTAGCGCCGCCAATCCTACGCGCACCGAACACGCTACCCCCCCCGGTAGCGGGGGTTACATCGTGCGAACCGCGGCCGAAGGCGCAACCATTGATGAGATCCGCGATGACATGTTGTTTCTACAGCGGCTGTGGCAGTCCATCTCGGCCCGCATCGAAGCCGCCGCCGTTCCGTCGGTCATTTATGAGGACCTGCAGCTGGTGTTCCGAACGATCCGCAACCTATCCTCGGACCAAACGGCAAAGATCCGCATAGATTCGAAAGAAACCTGCGCCAAAGTCCTCGATTTCGCGCAACAGTTCACGCCTGAGCTCGTTTCGCGGATCGAACACTACGCAGAAGAACGACCAATCCTCGATCTGTACTCGATCGAAGATGAGATCCAACGCGCCCTGCAACGCAAGGTCGATCTGAAATCAGGCGGTCATCTGATCATCGATCAGACCGAGGCGATGACGACCATCGACGTCAACACCGGAGGATTCGTTGGCCATCGAAACCTCGAGGAGACGATTTTCAAGACCAACCTCGAGGCGACGCAGACAATCGCACGGCAGCTGAGATTGCGCAACTTGGGCGGGATAATCATTATCGATTTCATCGACATGTCGGACGAAGACCACCAACGACAGGTACTTCGCGCATTGGAAAAGAGCCTGGACCGAGACCATTCACGGATCACCGTCAGCGAAGTAACATCGCTGGGCCTGGTGCAAATAACACGCAAGCGCACACGTGAGAGTCTCGAGCATGTGTTGTGTGATCAATGCCCGACGTGTGCAGGGCGCGGTTCAATCAAATCCGCCGAGTCGATATGCTATGAAATCTTCAGAGAAATATTGCGGGAGGCATGGCAATTCGAGGCCAAAAAGCTGCTCGTCGTAGCCTCACAAACCGTTGTCGACATTCTTCTCGACGAAGAATCCACGAGCGTGGTCGAATTGGAAGCGTTTATCCGCATCCCGATCCGGTTTCAGGTCGAATCGGCCTACACACAGGAACAATACGATGTGGTCCCGTTATAAAGCGAATTCATGCGTACACTGATTGAACGCTCTATCGGATTGCTGTGGACGATAGCCGCCGCCCTCACCATCGTGGCGGCGATACTGGTCAGCATAATCCGTTTGCTGCTGCCGCAAATTGACCAGCAGCACGACGCTATCGAAGTTTGGCTCAGCGACATCATCGACAGGCCCGTAGAGTTCGGCGAGGTAAGCGCTTCATGGCACGGATGGACGCCGACGATCGATGTCGCCGATCTCGTACTATTTACCTCCGATCGTAAGACCGAACTCATACGCTTCGACTATGCGGCGATCGACATCTCGCCTATAAAATCACTGGGACAGATGGACCTCGTCCCGCGTCGAGTGATCGTCGGCGGCATGCGTATCGCTCTGGAACGCGACTTGAATGGCAATATTTCGGTCGCGGGAATGCCGCCCAGTCGCTGGCCCGTAGCTCAATGGCTGCTGCAGCAGCAGAGTTTCACCCTGCGCGATGCACGCATCGCTTTTACGGACGCCGCGCACGGCCACTCACCCGTACAGCTCTCCGATGTCACGTTGTCCATTGTGCGCGACGCCGAGCAGCGGACGATCGCTGGCACGCTGTACCGCGACGGCGGCGTAGATGAAAGATACGTCTTCGCGCTGCACGCTACCGGCAATATCCTGGGATCATCATGGGACGGTGATTTATTTGTCGATATTCAACACGGCGAAGCGGGACCTACTCTCGCCCTGGCCGGATGGCCCAGCAACCGTATCTCCGGCGGCGAAATCAACGCTAAGATATGGAGCCGGTGGGAGGACGCCAAGCTGCAGCGGGCGGCGATTGAAACCGAGGGTTCCGCGATACGCATTTCGGGGTCTACCACAAATTTGCTCGAACGCATCGAGGCGGGGGGGATCGCCTTGCGGTTAGCCGATGGCTGGTCGTTTGAATTCGACCACTTACGGATCGGCTCCGCGGCAAATCGCGATACAAATATAGCGTTGCGTTGGAGGGAGCGCGGTGGCGAGTCATCATTCGTCGCGTTTCGCGCAGACCATATAAGCCTTACCGAACTGGCACCGCTCCTGGCCGATGGCCTCAACGCCGAGGAAGGCGTGTCGTCCGAACTCAGGGCCATGAATCCGCGCGGCGCACTGAATGACGTACTGGGGGCCATCATAGGGAACGACGAGCGTATTTCGCGCTATTTCGTTGCGGCATCGGTTAACAATCTGACGGTGGATGAATCCGCCAACGTGCCCGGGATCAGCGGACTCGATTTCGCACTGCGCGCCAATCAAAGCGGCGGTTCCCTGTACGCCGATGAAACCCATGGCGTCATGTTGCAAAGTGAGCACTGGCTAGTGCAGCCCATCGAGGTCCAAAAGGTCTCCGGCAGTGTCCGCTGGAGCCGTGCCCTCGACAGTTTGAGCGTTACTACGGACCAGCTCGAAATCCGCGCGGAAACGATCGACTTTTCTACGCGCGGAAGTCTTACCTGGCACAACGATGCGGGCCCCGATCTAAATCTTGTTATGCGCATCAACGCCGGCGACCTGGCGCGCCTGCACTTGCTCGTTCCGGTTGGAAAATTGCCGCCCCGCGGTGACAGCTGGCTGCGCAACGCGTTTCGCTCGGGGCGGTTTGAACCAAGTAGCGTACTTGTACATGGAAATCTTGACAACTTCCCGTTTGACGACGGGAGCGGCACACTTAAAGGCTTATTCGACGTTGTCGAGGTCGACCTTCAATACGGTTCTAAATGGCCGATAGCGAATGCGGTCGCGGCAACCGTGACGATCGATAATCGCCGCGTTGAGACATCCATTCGCGAGGGCCGCATCTATCACGCGGATATCGGCGGTTCCACAATCAAGATTCCGGATCTCTTTACTCGTAAAAGAGTCGTGCGCATTCGGGGATCCACCTACCTCAGGCCTGAAGAACTTGGCATGTTCATTGCGCAAAGCCCGCTCAAGGACACGAAGGCCACGCGTTATAAGGATGTTGATATCGTCAATGGTTTCACTATGACCTTGGACATGAACCTCGGGCTCTACCCCGGCAGCGAAAAAGAGGTGCTTGGCCTCATACATTTTGACGACAATCAGATCTATTCCAAGGAGCAAGGGATCACTCTCGAGGATGTCACCGGTGACATAAGTTTTACGCGCCACGACTGGTACGGAGAAGGACTTGACGCGGTTTTCGATGGTAACCGCGTCGGTATTGTCTTGAACGGGGGATTGGACGATCTAAACTACGATACAGAATTTCGCATGACCGGAACTTCTGATACAACGCAACTGTTCAAATACATCAAGCGCTACGCCCCGATTCTGCGCGCCTGGCTTACTCAGGGAAGCTTCGACGATCCGATTGCGGGCCACCTGCCATGGAAAGCAGTGCTGACGATACCTGAAGCCTCGGAAGACGGCGGCACGGCACCGAAGCGCCTGACAATCGAATCCAGTCTTCTGGGCCTGGAGGTTGACTTGCCATGGCCATTCGGAAAGATATCGGCCGAACAGAAACCACTCGCAATTCGAATCGAAACGAATCACGCTGGCGATCGCCGGACTCGCGTCGATTTCGGCAGTACCGTCAATATCGAAGTCGATCAAATCCTGCGCGACGACGGCACGCTGGAAACGCGACGAGCCGAGATCCTGTTCGGAAAAACTTCACCGCTATTCAATAGCAAACCAGGACTGATAGCCCGCGGACAAATCGACCGGCTACCGCTCAACGAGTGGGCGGCTTTTGCCAGGACCGCTGCACAATCCACGGCGAATTTAGGCGCAGATTTCCCGATCAGCTTCGATGTTGATGTCAAGAGTCTGCAAACGCTGGGGCGAACCTTTCGAGGAGTAAACGTAAAAGGTAAAAAG
>DAOWDI010000221.1 GCA_030639105.1 Gammaproteobacteria bacterium
GGCATTTCCCCTCCGACCTGAAGTTTATGGCCGATATGGGACTGCTGCTTGCGGTAGTCATGCTGGTCAACATGGTGCTGTCGCTAGTGGTTCTACCGATGCTCATATGGTTCATCAACCCACGTTTCCTTGCGCGCGATGACCTCATGGTCGGCCATAGTGTTGATATATCTCTGCTCGCACGCCGTGTCGATTAGGACTCGAAGAACCAGCGGGCTGCTGGCGTCAGTGCTTAGCCAACCGGCTCTGAGTTCGTTAATCAGCTCACCATACTAGATCGGCGGGTGGAAACGGAGGAACCCACAAAAGAAGCCCTCGTATCGGACTGGACAACCTTTGAAAGGCTTACATTGACGAAAATGCGGCCTTGCCGGAAATCGGCGAGAATGGACTCAGGATCCGCTTCCGGGCGGTTGGTGTCAGCTTCGCCATGGGTCTTGTCACCCAGGGGAAATACCAACGCAAGCCACCGCTGCCCTTCGTGCCCGGCACCGAGTGCAGGCATCATCGCACAGACCGGCAGTCAGGCGATGCGTTTTAAGGCCAGCGGCGGGGACTCAAGGCCCGGCGCACGCATACCGCAACGCTGACCGCCGCGGGCGCACTGGAAAAGGGCTGACCGTCGCGGCGGGCAAGGTTCAGAAACGGCGGCGAGCCGCCGCTATAGGATGGATGCGGCGGTCGAGGTGTGTGTGGATGATGGCAATATTTTGTTACAAACACCACATCCGCGAATCACCGCTGTTGAGACCCATAGAGGCTTTTCTTATACTTCGCCACGGCACTACAAATTAGAAGCAGATTATTCAGGCCGCAAGCAACCGCATCGCAATTATCTAAAATGTCTTCCTATACCCTGACCCACCTCAAGCAGTTGGAGGCGGAGAGCATCCACATCATTCGGGAGGTGGCCGCCGAATTCGCCAACCCAGTTATGCTCTATTCCATCGGCAAGGATTCGGCCGTCATGCTGCACCTCGCGCAGAAAGCCTTCTTTCCGGCACAGCTGCCGTTTCCGCTGCTGCATGTCGATACAACCTGGAAATTCCGCGAGATGATCGAGTTCCGCGACACCTACGTAAAGCAGGAACTCGGGCTCGAAATCCTCACCTATACGAACGAGGACGGATTGAAACATAACATCGACCCGTGGAAAGACAGTGAAAAACATACCGAATTCATGAAAACGGATGCGTTGAAACAGGCGTTGGATAAGTGGGGCTTCGACGCAGCTTTCGGCGGTGCCCGGCGCGATGAAGAGAAATCGCGTGCCAAGGAGAGGGTCTATTCGTTTAGAGATCGTAATCATCGTTGGGATCCCAAGAACCAAAGGCCGGAACTCTGGAACCTGTACAACTCCAAAGTCAACAAGGGTGAAAGCATTCGTATCTTTCCACTGTCGAACTGGACGGAACTGGATATCTGGCAATACATCTATCTGGAGAATATCCCAATCGTTCCGTTGTATTTTGCTGCCGAACGACCGGTGGTTATGCGCAATGGCGTGACAACCCTGGTCGACGACGACCGTTTGCAACTCGAACCGGGTGAACGGCCTGAGATGAAAATGGTCCGGTTTCGTACGCTCGGCTGCTACCCATTGACCGGGGCGGTCGAATCGACCGCCACGACGCTGCCGGAGATCATCCAGGAGATGCTGCTTGCCACGACCTCTGAACGTCAGGGCCGCGTGATCGATCAAGACGAAGGCGGCGCGGGAATGGAAGAGAAGAAACGCCGAGGTTATTTCTGACCGACGGCGGGCGCGGTATCGTTCAAACACCTAAAGTAACAGAGCCATGTCACATCAATCCGAACTCATCGCCACCGACATCGATGCTTATCTCGACCAGCACGAGCACAAGGAGCTGCTACGCTTCATTACATGCGGAAGCGTGGACGACGGCAAGAGCACCTTGATTGGCCGGCTGCTATACGATTCGAAGATGATCTATGAGGATCAACTCGCCTCTTTACAGGAGGACTCCAAGGTACACGGCACCACCGGCGGCGACTTCGACCCGGCGTTGCTGACCGACGGCCTCAAGGCGGAACGCGAGCAGGGGATCACTATCGACGTCGCCTACCGTTATTTCTCGACCGCAAAGCGCAAGTTTATCATCGCCGATACCCCCGGCCACGAGCAGTACACGCGTAATATGGCGACCGGCGCCTCTACCGCCGATCTCGCAATCATTCTCGTCGATGCGCGCCATGGCATCATGACCCAGACGCGGCGGCATTCGTTCATTGCTTCGCTGCTCGGTATCAAACACGTGCTGGTCGCGATCAATAAGATGGATCTGGTTGAATTCAGCGAAGCCGTATTCAACCAGATCAGCCAGGACTATCAGGATTTCGCGGCGCGGCTCGACATCCCCGATCTCCACTTCATGCCCATCTCGGCATTACTGGGCGACAACGTGGTCGATCCAACCAAAAATATGCCGTGGTACCACGGGCGGACCTTGATGAACTTCCTGGAGACCGTATACATCGGATCGGACCGTAACCTCGAAGATTTCCGTTTTCCGGTTCAGTACGTCAACCGTCCCCACCTCGATTTTCGCGGCTATTGCGGTACGATCGGCTCCGGCATTATCCGCAAGGGCGAAGACATCCTCGTGTTACCGTCGCGCAAGACGAGCACGGTTAAGGAAATCGTGACCTGTGATGGTTCGCCCGAAGAAGCCTTTGCGCCGCAGGCGATCACCATTACGCTCGAAGATGAGATCGACATCAGCCGCGGCGATGTCATCGTCCGGCCAGGCAACCTTCCGCGCGTGAACGATCGCTTCGATGCGATGGTGGTATGGATGGCGGACGAAGCCATGGTCCCGGGTAAAACTTACGTATTCAAACAGACGACAAATTCCGTCACCGGCAGCATCAGTACATTGCGCTATGTTGTCGACGTCAACACACTCCACCGCAGTGAAGCACCGGTGTTGAACTTGAACGAAATCGGGCGCTGCACCGTCCGCCTAAATGAGCCGATCCCCTATGACGGCTACCGGCGCAACCGTACGACCGGGGCGTTTATCATCATCGACAGGATCAGTAACGTCACAGTCGGTGCCGGGATGATCCAGGATCGCGCATCGGCCGCGGATCGCCACGATCACTGGGACGACGAACCGCATGAAGATTCACTGCAGGGCCAGTTGAGTAACGTCACCACCGAGGAACGCAACTCCAGGTTCGGACAGCAACCGAGCACCCTGCTACTGACTGGGCTGGCGGGCGCCGGCAAGACCACCTTGAGTTACGCACTAGAACGCCACCTGTTCGATCAGGGACGCGCCTGTGCGGTACTCGACGGCCAGAACCTGCGACTCGGGATCAGCAGAGATCTGGGCTTCTCCGCCGAGGACCGCTCTGAGAATCTACGGCGATCGGTGGAGGTCGCGAAGCTGCTCAACAATGCCGGCATGATCTGTATTGTTGGACTTGTCGCCCCAAGCGCTTCAGTGCGCCGGCGCGCGGCGGCAGCGCTGGGTGAGGACCGCTGTCTCGTGGTGCATCTCTCAGCCCCGGTCGAGGTGTGCCGTGAACGCGATAAAGACGGGCAGTACGCGCTTGCCGATAAGGGCGAGATCGCCAACTTTCCCGGCGTCTCAGCGCCTTACGAACAACCCGAAAATCCTGATCTGGTGCTCCCCACGCATGAATTATCGGTTGCACAATGCGTCGACCAACTGGTTGAGTTGCTGGAGGCGAGAGGGATCATCTAACATTCGTTTGACAACCGCCGCGGCTTGGCCCTTCCCGGGATGAGGGAGAGTCCTCATTGCCAGCGCTCCGGCGTGCCTGCGGTTATTTTATCGCACAGGGCTTCCGGGATCCGCGGAAAGCTCAGACAATTGCATTTTCGAGCTCGCCAATGCCGTCGATTGCTACCCGGACCCGGTCGCCCTTGTGCAGAAACTTCGGCGGATCGAATCCGATACCGACGCCGGCGGGCGTACCCGAAGCAATGATATCGCCCGTCGACAGACTCATACTCGCCGAGATCGCTTCGATGATCGCGGGTATGTCGAAGATGAGATCGCGTGTGTTCGCATCCTGCCGCAACTCACCGTTCACCCAACACCTGATTGAGAGATCACCCGGATCAACCTCATCGGTGCTGACGATCCAGGGGCCGATCGGGCAGAACGTATCGATCGATTTTCCGAGTAACCATTGTTTGTGCGCCGCCTGCAGGTCGCGTGCGGTCATATCGTTGATTACGGTGTAGCCCCAAACATGCCGATAGGCATCATCACGCGAAATTGCGCGTCCGCCGGCGCCGATGACAACCCCAAGTTCACCCTCGTAGTCGACCTTGTTTGTGATCGCCCATGGCGGTCGAATGTCGTCGTGCGCACCGATCATCGTACACGGTGCTTTAGAGAAAATAATCGGCGCCTCCGGGACGATGCCGGCCACCCCCTTGGCGGACGCATCAAAGCCGCTACGGACAAACTCGGCCGCGTGTTCGATATAATTTTTTCCGACGCAGAGAATATTCTTGCTTGGCTGCGCAATCGGCGGGGCCAAGCGGATATCGGCCAGTCGATACTGCTTACCATCCAGATCAAACTCGCGGCCTTCGAGTTGAGCCGCTATCACGGCGATCATCGGATCGCCGGCAGATGACGGCGCCGCGACACCGGCAACCGTTCCAGCCGCCGGATCGACGATCCCGAGTGAAAACACCGAATTGTATTCGAACCGGGCCAGCCTCATGTGCATCTGCCTGCCAATAGCGCATCTTCCGCCAACAAGGGGTCAGCGCGGCGCCATGCGGATCGCGCCGTCGAGGCGAACACTTTCACCGTTGAAATAGCCGTTTTCAATCATCGTCATGACGAGGTGCGCGTATTCGGCCGGTATGCCGAGGCGTTTTGGAAACGGCACGGATGCCGCCAGCGCGGCTTTGACGCCATCGGGCAAGGTTTCCAGCAGCGGCGTTGTGAAGATCCCCGGCAGGATCGTATTGACACGGATCCCTTCGCTCATCAGATCGCGAGCAATCGGTAAAGTCATGCCAACGACGCCGGCCTTGGATGCGGCATAGGCCGCCTGCCCGATCTGCCCATCTTGCGCCGCGACGCTGGCAGTATTGACGATCACGCCACGCTCGCCGAATTTGTCGACCGGGTCCAGGGTCATCATGCCGGCCACCGACATCGCGATACAGCGGAATGTTCCGAGCAGATTGATCTGGATTATGCGTTCGA
>DAOWDI010000244.1 GCA_030639105.1 Gammaproteobacteria bacterium
CCTCTACCGACGAAAAAGGAGCGGTTTACCGTACTTATATCGCCTCACGTCGACAAGGACGCGCGCGATCAATACGAGATCCGTACGCACAAGCGGTTGCTCGATATCGTGAATCCGACCGATAAAACCGTTGACGCGCTGATGAAGCTTGATCTTGCTGCCGGCGTCGACGTCCAGATCAAGCTCAGCTAGGGTATCAGGAGTAATCGGTATGGCACTCGGACTTATGGGACAAAAGCGCGGAATGACGCGGCTGTTTTCTGAAAGTGGCGAATCGATTCCAGTCACCGTGGTAGAGGTCGCACCGAATCGGATCACCCGGATCAAGACTTTAGCAAGCGACGGCTATAACGCAGTACAAATTACAGCGGGTACACGCCGGCGCAACCGGATCAATAAGCCAGAATCGGGGGAATTCGCTAAGAGCGCCGTTGAGGCGGGGCGCGGGTTATGGGAATTCCGCGTGGATGAAGGGGAAGCCGATAACCTTGAAGCCGGGGCGGAATTAAAGGCGGATTTATTCGAAGCGGGCCAGAGTGTTGATATAACGGGGACGACAATCGGCAAGGGTTATGCTGGTGTTGTTAAGCGTCATAATTTCCATATGGGCGACGCCACCCATGGCAACTCGCTAGCTCATCGGGTTCCCGGTTCGATCGGGCAGTGCCAAACGCCTGGCCGTGTATTCAAAGGCAAGCGTATGTCCGGCCATATGGGCAACGTCCGTCGTACAATACAGGGCCTGGAGGTCGTGCGAGTCGACAATGAACGGAATCTTCTGATGATCAAGGGAGCCGTTCCCGGCGCGAAAGGCGGCGATATCATGATCAGACCCTCAGTTAAGGCATGTGGAAGTTAAATAGTACAAGTAGTCATGGAATTGCAGATTCAATCATTTGCGAGCGGTGATGCAGCGGGAAACGTCGCGCTGTCCGAAGATATATTCGCCCGTGTGTATAACGAACCGCTGGTTCACCAGATAGTGACTGCGTATCTTGCCGGTGCACGGCGTGGAACAAAGGCGAGCAAGAGTCGCTCAGCGGTACGTGGTGGCGGCGCCAAACCATTTCGCCAAAAAGGTCTCGGCCGGGCGCGTGCTGGCACGATCCGCAGTCCAATATGGCGCGGTGGCGGTGTGAGCTTTGCTGCATCTCCGCGAAGTTATGCGCAAAAGGTCAATCGCAAGATGTATCGCAATGCGCTGTGTTCGATATTCTCGGAATTATTGCGTCAGGAACGAATCGTGGTAGTCGATTCGTGCGAAATGACGGAGCCAAAAACCAAAGTGCTGGTGGGTGTGCTAAAGAATTTTGATGCGAGCGATGTCCTGATAATCGCTGAAGATGTCTCGGAAAACCTCTATCTCGCGGCACGCAATCTTTACTGGGTCGGCCTCGTCGATGTTGCAACAATCGACCCGGCCATGCTTTTAACATACGAAAAAATCATCATATCAAAAGCCGCGCTGGGGCGAATCGAGGATCGGTTGAAATGAATCGCGAACGGCTGATGCAGGTTCTGGTCGAACCCAAAATCTCAGAAAAGGCGACGCGCGTTGCCGATGAAAATCGTCAATATGTTTTTCGAGTGCTTTCAGATGCGACTAAACCTGAGATCAAGGCCGCGGTGGAAGAACTCTTCAGCGTTAAAGTCGAGAATGTGCAGGTTTCGAATGTTCCCACCAAGACGCGCTTTTTTCGCGGTAATGCCGGTGTTCGACGAGCCTGGAAAAAAGCTTACGTCAAACTTAAGTCCGGCTTTGACATCGATTTTCTATCGGCTGATTGACGAGTGAGGAAATAGCGGATATGGCTCTGATCAAATCGAAACCGACTTCACCAGGGCGGCGCGGAAGCGTTCGCGTGGTGACGCCTGAGTTATACAAAGGTGAGCCTCATGGACCATTGCTCGAGGCGCAAAAACGCACTTCGGGTCGCAATAACGACGGGCGTATCACGGTGCGCCACCGCGGTGGCGGCCACAAGCAACGCTACCGTCGCATCGATTTTAAGCGCCGTAAGGACGGAGTTCCCGCCAAGGTCGAGCGTTTAGAGTACGATCCCAACCGGTCGGCCCATATCGCGCTGCTGTTATACGCGGACGGCGAACGGCGATATATCATCGCGCCGAAGGGTTTGACCGCTGGAGCCACCGTGCGGTCGGGTTCGGATGCGCCGATTCAAGCTGGAAGCTGCTTGCCGTTACGAAATATTCCAGTCGGAACGATCGTTCACTGTGTCGAACTCAAACCGGAGAAGGGTGCGCAAATTGGGCGCAGCGCCGGTGCCGGCATCCAATATATTGCGCGTGAAGGTGCTTCTGCTACGTTGCGTTTGCGCTCAGGCGAAATGCGCAAGGTGCCTGTGGAATGTCGAGCAACGATTGGCGAGGTCGGTAACTCCGAACATTCTTTGCGTTCGCTCGGCAAGGCCGGCGCCAAGCGTTGGCGCGGCGTACGGCCGACGGTAAGGGGCGTCGCTATGAACCCGGTCGATCATCCGCATGGTGGCGGTGAAGGCCGCACCTCAGGCGGCCGCCACCCCGTCAGTCCGTGGGGACAGCCAACGAAAGGCCACAAGACCCGAACCAACAAGCGAACCGATCAATTCATCGTTCGCCGGCGCAATAAACGCTGATTGCGGAGTTAGTTATGCCACGTTCTATTAAGAAGGGTCCGTTTGTAGACCATCATTTACAGCAGAAGGTCGACGTTTCGCGGGCGAATAACGACAAGCGTCCGATCAAGACGTGGTCGCGGCGTTCGATGATCGTCCCCGATATGGTTGGCCTGACAATCGCGGTGCACAACGGTCGTCAGCATATGCCCGTGTACATTAGTGAGAACATGGTTGGGCATAAGCTCGGCGAATTTGCGCCGACGCGAACATTTCGCGGACACGCGGCCGATCGGAAAGTGAGATAGCGAGGATAATCTGATGGCTACGGTCGCAAAACTCAAGAATGCGGGAATTTCTGCGCAGAAGGTACGGTTGGTTGCCGACCAGATACGTGGCATGCCGGTTGGCAGTGCGATAAATCTGTTGACGTTCAGTAACAAAAAAGCAGCAAAGATTATCAAGAAGGTTTTAGAATCCGCCATCGCCAATGCTGAGCATAACGATGCCGCGGACGTAGACGAACTGACCGTTAGCGAAATCATGATCGACGAGGGCCGGACGATGAAAAGATGGCGTCCTCGCGCTCGTGGCAGAGCAAACAGGATATTAAAACGTATGAGTCACGTCACCGTGGCCGTCGCGGAAACGGGGCAATAACGATGGGACAAAAGGTTCACCCATATGGTATTCGTCTCGGCATAGTCAAGGACTGGACGTCGATGTGGTATGCCGATACAAAGAATTATGCGAATTATCTCAATGCAGATTTGGAAATCCGTAATTTTCTTCGTAAAAAGCTTGCCCATGCATCGGTGAGCCGTATTCAGATTGAACGTCCTGCTCACAATGCTCGCATCGTTATCCATACAGCTCGCCCGGGCATCGTGATCGGCAAGAAGGGCGAAGACATCGAAGCATTGAGAAAGCAGGTCACCAGGCTGCTGGGGGTTCCGGTGCATATCAGTGTAGAAGAAATTCGCAAGCCGGAACTCGACGCCTATCTCGTAGCCGAATCGGTGGCTCAGCAACTAGAACGCCGGATCATGTTTCGTCGAGCCATGAAACGGGCCGTTTCCAACTCGATGCGTCTCGGCGCACAAGGGATCAAGATCAACGTTGCCGGTCGACTGAACGGCGCGGAGATCGCTCGATCGGAGTGGTATCGTGAGGGTCGTGTACCGCTGCACACCCTGCGCGCTGATATCGACTATGGCCTTGCGGAAGCCAAGACGACTTATGGCGTGATTGGAGTAAAGGTTTGGATATTCAAAGGCGAGATCATTCCGCGGGCCGATAAGCCGGAAGAAGAATCTAGTGAAGCGGCGGCTGGGGGCTAAGTCGTGTTACAACCGAAAACGACAAAATTCAGGAAACAGCAGAAGGGTAGAAACCGGGGCTTGGCGCTGCGCGGTAGCAAGGTAAGCTTTGGAGAGTACGGTCTCAAAGCGACAACGCGCGGCCGCCTGACGTCTCGGCAAATAGAGGCTGCCCGGCGTGCGATCACCCGGCATGTAAAACGTGGTGCGAAGGTGTGGATCCGCGTGTTTCCAGACAAGCCGATATCGAAGAAACCGCTCGAAGTCCGTCAGGGTAAGGGCAAGGGTAACGTCGAATATTGGGTCGCCGAAGTAAAGCCCGGCACCGTGCTGTACGAAATGCAGGGTGTCGGGGAAGATCTTGCACGCGAAGCATTTCGGCTCGCTGGGGCGAAGCTCCCGGTTAGAACAATATTTGCGACGCGGAAATTAATGTAATGAAAGCAAAAGAACTACGCGAGAAAACCGCGGAGCAGTTAAACGAATTGCTGCTTGAAAGGCGACGCGAACAATTCAACCTGCGTATGCAGGCAGGGTCGGGGCAGCCGCCCCGATCGAGTCAGTTTGGTGTGATTCGGCGTGACATTGCACGCATTAAATTGATTCTTGGCGAAAAGAAATTGGGTAACGCAGCATGAGTGAACAAGGCAGCATGGCGCGGACGGTTGTCGGCGAAGTCGTGAGTAATCGGATGGAAAAGACAATTTCGGTTCTCGTTGAGCGTCAGGTCGAACACCCGCTGTACAAGAAGTACATTCGCCGTTCGACTAAGTTGTTGGCTCATGATGAAAATAACGAGTGCAATCAGGGTGATACCGTAGCAATCGAAGAATGTCGACCGCTGTCTAAGAGAAAGGCTTGGCGACTGCAGAAAGTGCTACAGCGCGCACCACAGGTTTAGCAGAAGAACGGGCGTACACACGGCGGAGACGGCTACAATGATACAAATGCAATCGATGCTTGATGCAGCCGACAACAGCGGTGCGCGCCGCCTGATGTGCATCAAGGTACTGGGCGGGTCTCGGCGCCGCTACGCGAATATCGGTGACGTCATCAAGGTTACGGTTAAGGAGGCGATACCGAAAGGAAAAGTGAGAAAAGGCGAGGTGTTCGAGGCGGTGGTGGTGCGAACACGAAAAGGCGTACGGCGCCCGGACGGATCGCTTATTCGTTTTGACGGCAACGCGGCGGTGCTCCTGGACAAGCAGTTGCAACCGATCGGCACACGAATTTTCGGACCCGTGACTCGCGAATTGCGTACTGAGCGTTTCATGCGGATCGTCTCGCTCGCTCCGGAAGTACTTTGAGTCAGGGTGGCCGGTATGAAGAAAATTAGAAAAGGCGATGAAATTTACGTTCTGTCCGGGAGAGACAGGGGAAAGCGTGGGGTAGTGCTGCGGGTCTTAGGCCAGGACCGCGTGATTGTCGAGGCCGTGCACGTCGTTAAACGCCATACCAAGCCCAACCCGCAGGCCGGGAAGCCTGGTGGAATCGTTGAGAAGGAAGCGCCGATACACATATCGAATATCGCTTTGTTCAATCCAGTGACGCAAAAGCCCGATCGCGTTGCTATCCAGACCCTGGAAGACAATCGCAAGGTGCGGGTCTTTAAATCGACCAATGAGGTGGTCGACATTTAGTTGTCGAGGTAACGATGGCCAGATTGGAAACAGAGTATCGCGAAAAGCTCGTTAGTCAGCTCAAGGAACAATTTAATTTCAAGAGCGTGATGGAAGTTCCGCGGATCACGAAAGTGACGCTAAATATGGGGCTTGGTGAGGCAACGACGGATAAAAAGGTCATGGAAAATGCTTTGAGTGACCTGGAACTAATCGCTGGTCAGAAGCCGGTCGTCTGCTTGGCTAGGAGGTCAATAGCCGGATTCAAGATACGCGACGGTTGGCCGATTGGCGCGAAGGTGACGCTCAGACGCGAACGGATGTTCGAGTTTTTGGATCGGCTTATCAATGTTGCGATACCGCGTATTCGTGACTTTCGCGGATTCAGCACTCGCGCATTTGACGGTCGCGGTAACTATACGGTGGGCGTGCGCGAACAGATTATTTTCCCCGAAATTGATTACGACAAGATCGATGCGATCCGAGGGTTGGATATCTGCATTACGACCACTGCAAAAAATGACGACGAGGGGCGCGCGTTGTTGCAGGCATTCAAGTTTCCACTACAAACCTGAGGCTCTCGTTATGGCAAAAAAGTCAATGATCAACCGTGAACGCAAACGTGCAGTGTTGGCCAAACGTTTTGCGGTTAAGCGTGCCCTATTAAGATCGGCGATTTCGGATCTCAGTCTCACGCCGGAAGAACGCGAGGGGGCTCGGGTCAAATTGCAAAAGCTGCCGCGCGATTCGAGTCCTTCTCGAGGCCGCAATCGTTGCCGCCTTACGGGAAGACCGCATGGCTACTACCGTAAGTTTGGGCTGGGTAGAAATGAGTTGCGCCGACTGGCGATGGAGGGGCATGTGCCCGGTCTGGTCAAGGCAAGTTGGTAGACCACCAGTAATTCTGGACAGGCGAAAGAGAACTATAGAAATGACTATGCAAGATCCGATTTCTGACATGTTTACGCGGATTCGCAATGCGCAGGCGCGGGCGCGTAAGGAGGTATCGATCCCGGCGTCGAAGAATAAGGCCGCGATCGCGAAGGTGCTCAAAGATGAAGGCTATATTTCGGATTTTAAGACAGTCGAAGGGGAAGGGCATCCGGAGCTAGTGATTGACCTGAAGTATTACGACGGCCAACCGGTGATAGCATACATTCAGCGCGGGAGTCGGCCGGGACTTCGCGTTTACCGCGGAAAAGCTGCACTGCCGACGGTCGTGGGTGGTTTGGGGATCTCGATTATTTCAACATCCCGAGGACTGATGACGGATCGTGAAGCGCGCGCCCAAGGTATCGGTGGTGAAGTACTTTGTTCGGTGTATTAGGGCCCGCGCCACAAGGCCATTTTCCTAATGTTAACACGCCTTAGTTTTGAGGAATCAGTGCCATGTCACGCATCGCGAATGCCCCTATAGCTATACCCGAGGCGGTTGACGTTAAGATCGACGGGCGCAAGGTAACGGTGAAAGGGAAAAAGGGAACGATGGACTGGGAAGTCCATGAGGATATCGGCGTCACGATGGACGGCGGCACGTTGGTGGTTAAGGTCCTGAACGAGACGAAGTCGGCTGGTGCTTTGTCGGGCACGTCCCGGGCACTGCTGAAAAACATGGTTGTCGGCGTCTCGGAGGGATTTGAACGCCGGCTCGAAATCGTCGGCGTTGGTTACCGTGCGCAAATCAGCGGGAAAAAGCTGAATTTGTCTCTGGGTCATTCCCATCCGATTGATTTCGATATTCCGGATGATGTGACGATCGAAACACCGAGCCAGACGGGGATTGTCGTCAAAGGAATAAACAAACAGCGAGTTGGACAGGTGGCCGCGGATATTCGTGCCTATCGCAAGCCCGAACCATATAAGGGTAAGGGCGTGAAATATTCGGATGAGCACATAGTCCGCAAGGAAGCGAAGAAGAGTTAATACGCTTATGAACAAGAAGCAGTCACGTTTACGGCGGGCGCGTAAGACCCGCAGCCATATCAGGTACCTGCGGGCGATCAGGGTGTGCATCAATCGGACGCCGCGTCATATCTACGCACAGATCATCTCGCCGGATGGCGGCAAGGTACTTGCGAGTGCGTCGACGGTTGATAAAGAACTCCGCGGCTCGGTAAAGACGGGCGGGAACGCCGAGGCGGCGGCGATCGTCGGCAAGGCGGTTGCCGAACGCGCGCGCGCGGCCGGTGTAGAGCAAGTCGCGTTTGACAGGGGTGGTTTCAAATATCATGGGCGGATAAAAGCGCTGGCGGACGCCGCTCGCGAAAACGGCCTCAGTTTCTAGGAGTGGTATCGGTATGGCTGTCAGTTCAGGAACCCAACAAAGTCAGGAAGGGCTGTTCGAAAAGCTCGTCGCTGTCAATCGCGTGGCTAAGGTTGTGAAGGGTGGTAGGATTTTCGGATTCTCCGCATTGACTGTTGTCGGCGACGGCGCGGGTCGTGTTGGGCTTGGCCGGGGTAAAGCACGTGAGGTTCCAGTGGCGATCCAAAAGGCGATGGAAAATGCACGGCGTAATATGGAATCCGTTGCGTTGAACGAGGATACGCTGCAATACGCGATCGTCGGGGAGCACGGTGCCGCGAAGGTCTACATGCAACCGGCGTCTCAGGGAACCGGGATCATTGCCGGCGGTCCGATGCGTGCGGTATTCGAAGTTGTTGGCATCCATAATGTACTGGCAAAATGTATAGGCACGACGAATCCGGTAAACGTCGTTCGCGCAACGATAAATGGTCTGAAGAATATGGCTGCGCCCGAATATATGGCGGCAAAGCGCGGGAAGTCGGTAGAAGAGATCCGAGGGTAAGCGAATGGCGGGTAAGATTAAGCTGACGCTGACCAAAAGTGTCAACGGGCGTTTGGCGTCACACAAGGCCTGTGTTGTCGGTCTAGGGCTGTATCGGATCAGCCAGTCGATAGAAGTAGAGGACACGGTTGAGAATCGAGGGATGATCAATAAGGTCGCCTACCTGCTAAATGTTGAGGAAGCGTGATGTATTTGAATACGATCAAACCGGGTGATGGAGCAAAGAAGGCGCGCAAACGGGTCGGTAGAGGTGCCGGATCAGGCTCGGGTAAAACGTGTGGACGTGGCCACAAAGGGCAGAAGTCCCGCTCAGGTGGGTTTCATAAGGTAGGCTTTGAAGGTGGTCAAATGCC